>DUYW01000089.1 GCA_013349825.1 Gammaproteobacteria bacterium
CAGGCCAATGTACCCGGTGTCTCTGGCAGCTGGGCAGATCTCACCGGCAATGTAAACTTTATGGCACAAAACCTGACCAGTCAGGTACGGGATATCGCTACGGTAGTGACTGCGGTAGCGCAGGGTGATCTCAGTCAGAAAGTGACCTTTGAGGCACAGGGTGAGGTGCAAGAGCTGACCGATACCATTAACAGCATGGTCGATACTCTCAACATCTTTGCCGAGCAGGTGACCAATGTTGCCACCGAAGTAGGAACGGAAGGGGTGCTGGGTGGCTCTGCCGAGGTGCCCAATGCAGAGGGAACCTGGCTGGCGCTGACCAACTCGGTGAACAATATGGCGAGCAATCTCACCACACAGGTAAGAGGGATTGTCGAGGTGGTCACCGGGATTGCCAATGGTGATCTGACCCAGACCCTGGAATTGGGTGCCCGTGGAGAGATTGCTGCGCTGCAGGATACCGTCAATAACATGGTGGCGATGCTCAACACCTTTGCCGATGAGGTGACCAATGTCGCCCGAACTGTTGGTTTTGACGGGGTCCTTGGAGGGCAGGCCAATGTCCCCGATGCGGAGGGGACCTGGCGTGATCTGACCGATAATGTGAATAACCTGGCGGAAAATTTGACCACCCAGGTACGGGCCATTACCGAGGTGGCGGTAGCGGTTGCTGCCGGTGACCTGACTCAAACCGTCGAGGTGGAGACACAGGGAGAGGTGAGTGCCCTGAAGGATAACGTCAATATGATGGTCTCCAATATGAACGAGGTGGTCCGGCAGGCCAATGTGATTGCCGACGGGGACTATAAGGTCGATATTGCCCCCCGCTCCGAGCGGGATGAGCTGGGACAGGCGATGCGGCAGATGACCATAAACCTTCGGGATGCGGATAGTCAGGCCGTTCGCAACAGCTGGATTCAGGATGGACTGGTCATGCTCAATGACTCGATCCGGGGTGAGCAGCAGATTGCGGCACTCGCCAACTCGATTATCAGGGAGTTTTGTAACTATCTACAGGCACCGATGGGGGCGCTCTATATTCGCAGTGAGGTGGATGAGCAGCAGCGAGAAGGGGCGGATCTGTCGGTGGGTGAAGTGGTGTTGCGGCTGGTGGGCTCTTTTGCCTATACCCGTCGCAAGGGGCTCTCCAACCAGTTTCGACTGGGTGAATCAGTGGTGGGGCAGGCGGCGCTGGAAGAGAAGCCGATTCTGCTCTCTAATGTACCGGAGGACTATGTCAAGATAAGCTCTGGACTGGGAGAGAGCACTCCCAACCACCTGTTGGTGGTTCCCTTCCTCTATGAGGGGGAGGTGCGCGGAGTGATCGAGATTGCCAGTATTGAGCCGATGTCTGATGATGCGATTGAGCTACTGGAGCGGGGCATTGACGCGGTGGGAATCGCCTTTGAAGGCGCCAGCCGGAGAACCGAGCTGGATACCGCACTCAAGGACTCTCAGACACTGACAGAAGAGTTGCAGACCCAGCAGGAGGAGTTACAAGAGACCAATGAACAGTTGGAGGAGCAGACCCAGGCGCTGGAGACCTCGCGCAAGGATGTAGAGGAGCGCAATCGTCGCCTGGAGGCGGCACAGGACGAGCTCAATGAACGTGCCGAGCAGTTGGCGCAGTCGAGCAAGTACAAGTCCGAGTTCCTCGCCAATATGAGCCATGAGCTGCGTACACCGCTCAACTCTATTATGATGCTCTCGAAGATGATCGCCAACAAGGATGTGTCCGATGAAGCGGAGCAGCTGTCTAATGCACAGGTGATCCATGATGCCGGTAATGACCTGCTCAACCTGATCAATGAGGTGCTGGACCTCTCCAAGATTGAGGCGGGCAAGATGACGATTCATCTTGATAGCGTAGATACCAGCGAGTTTATCAACAGCTTTGATGCCCTGTTCAAGCCACAGGCCCGGGAGAAGGGGTTGAAGTTTGAGGTGGAGGTCGAGACGGGGCTTCCCGGCTCCTTCCACAGTGATCGGGATCGTCTGCAGCAGGTGCTGCGTAATTTCCTCTCCAATGCCCTCAAGTTTACCTCGCAGGGCGGGATTGTGATCCGGGCACAGAAGGTCTCAAGTGCCATTATCAAGGGGCTGGTTACCTTTGGTACCCTGCGTGAGGCGCTGCGTGAACGTCCCCATGAGTATATGGTTTTTAGCGTTAGTGATAGTGGTCTCGGTATTCCACAGGAGAAGCGTCAGGTGGTGTTTGAGGCATTCCAGCAGGTGGATGGCACCACCAGCCGCACCTATGGGGGTACCGGGCTGGGGCTGTCGATCTCCAGCCAGATTGCCGAGATGCTGGAGGGTGCGCTCTCGTTGCAATCCAGTGTGGATGCAGCGGGACACGGCTCCACCTTCAGTATTGTGATCCCTATTCACCCCAGTCGGGAGCTGGAGGAACGTTCGGTAGAGAGTGAGTCGCAACGCCAGGCGTTGCAGCAGACTTCGCTACAGCGTAGCAGTGAGGCGATGAGTCGACAGCTGACAGCGCAAGGGAGCACCGAGCGGATCAGGGATGATCAGAGCATCATCAACCCGGAAGAGGAGCGTATCCTGCTGGTGGTAGAAGATGACCCCCGTTTTGCACAGACGCTGCTTGATCTGGGGCGCAAGCATGATTTCAAGGTGGTCTATGCCGGTACCGGAACCGAGGCAATCCGTATGGCAGAGCACTATCTGCCTTCAGCGATTTTGCTGGATATCCAGTTGCCGATTATGGATGGCTGGGCGGTACTACGATATTTGAAGAAGAACCCCTCAACCAGCCATATTCCGGTCCATATTCTCTCTGTACTGCAGGAGGAGCAGTTTGGCTACCGTCTCGGTGCGGCAGAGTATCTGGTCAAACCGGTCGATCCGGAGGCGATGGAGCTGGCTTTTGAGAAGATCGAGACCCACCTCAATACGAAGGTGCGCAATCTGCTGGTGGTGGAAGATAACGATATTGAGCGTGAGTCAATCATCAAGCTTCTTTCCTGTGAACGCGATGTGAACTGTGTCGGTGTCGCTACCGGTAAAGAGGCGCTGGAGGCACTGCGTACTAATGAATTTGATGCCTTTATCCTCGATCTGCGCCTGCCGGATATGAGCGGTTATGAGATTCTGCAGGTGGTGGCAGAAGATGAGTCCATCGAGCGTATTCCCACCATTGTCTATACCGGCAAGGATCTCTCGATGGAGGAGGAGCAGCAGCTGCGTGTATATGCCGAGAGTGTGGTGCTGAAGACTGCGGAATCTCCCGCCAGACTGCTGGAGGAGACCACCATCTTCCTCCACCGGGTACGTGCCAACCTGAGCGAAGAGAAGCAGCAGATCATCTCCGAGTTGATGAATGTTGAAGAGCAGTTCAAGGACCGTACCGTACTGTTGGTGGATGATGATGTGCGCAACACCTATGTGCTCAGTTTAGCCCTGCAGAAAAAGGGGTTGAATATCCTCACCGCCGGGGATGGTCAAAAGGCGCTGGAGATGCTGAAGGAGAACGCCGATCTGATTGATATTGTACTGATGGACATCATGATGCCGGTGATGGATGGTTATGACGCAACCCGTGCTATACGCAAGCAGAAGCGCTTTGAGCAGTTGCCGGTGATTGCACTGACAGCGAAGGCACTGAAGGAGGATCGTGACCTCTGTATTGCGGCTGGTGCCTCGGACTACATGACCAAGCCGATTGACTATGATCAGCTCTTCTCGCTGATCCGGGTCTGGTTGTCGACGATGTAACGGTGAGCGTGTTGAACTGCAACACGCAAGTCTTGAAAAAATCATAATTGGGGACTCATAAATTGGGTAATGAAGAAAAAATGGGCGCTGAGAGTGAACGTCTACAAGCACTGCGTCAGCGAGCTATCGAGCAACAGCAACAGCAGCAGCAAGAGCCTGAAGAGGTGAGATCTCAGGAGGAGATTCTGGAAGATCTGAGGATCCATCAGGTTGAGCTGGAGATGCAGAATGAATCGTTGCAACAGAGTGAACTGCAGCATAAGAGAGTCGCCGAACAGTATATTGAACTCTTCGAACTGATCCCTATGGCTGTCATCGTCATTGATAGCAAGGGGTACTTTCAACAGATCAACCGGGCGGGGTATCAGCTTCTGGGGTTGGATGCCAGCCACTCTAAATTCCACCGCATGTTGATTCCGTTCTTGAGTGATCTCCAGTTTATGACACACCTGCGGCACACGATTCATGCCCCCCGGCATGAGAGTGGTGAGGGAAACAGTACGGGTTATGGCCATTTCTGGGGGGAGACGGAGCTGGTTGACCAGCAGAAAAATGTACACCAGCTGGAGGTAACCGCTTATCTACAGGATCGGGGAGAGGAAGAGCCTCACTATCTGCTGGTGCTGAATGACCTTACTGAACGGGCGCTGATGGAGCGGCAGCTTGCCAAGGCCGAACTGGAGCGTGACAGCAGAGAGTCACAGGATGAGTTTTTGGCCAGTATGAGTCATGAACTGCGTACTCCGTTGAGTAGTATCATTGGAAACTGCGACCTGCTGCTGGAGGTGGAACAGGATAGTGATAAACGACGGATGTTGAAGGCCATTGAGTTTTCAGGAGAGAGCCAGTTGGCTCTGGTCAATGACATTCTCGATATGTCAAAGATCGATTCCGGTAAATTTACCATTGAAAATCACCCCTACCTGTTTTCGGAACTACTGAAGGCTAGTGAACAGCTGGTGCGGCAGCGGGCAGTGGATGCGGGGTTGATACTCAAAATCGAGGATTGTACGGACCTAAAAGATCTGCTGCTGGGCGACAAGGGGCGAGTGGGACAGATTCTTCTTAATATGCTCAGTAACGCGATCAAGTTTACCGGTCAGGGAGGCGAGGTCACCCTGACGGCCTGGGTGGAGCATAAGACCCTGATGATGGAAGTCAGCGATACCGGGGTCGGAATGTCGCCCGAGGGGATGAGGAAGCTTTTTGGTCGCTTTGAGCAGGAGGATAAATCGATCTCTCGTCGCTTCGGGGGAAGCGGCTTGGGGCTCTATATCTCCCTTAATTTAGCGGAGATGATGGGGGGAAGCATTGATGTAACCAGTGAGCTGGGGGTTGGCTCTCGCTTTAGGCTAACTCTTCCCGTTAACTGTTCCGGAAAACCGTTACCGGGGTCAATGGAGCATAAACTGACCCTAGCCAGTACCAGAGCAGACGTTGCTGCGATCGGCATGACCTTACTCCGAGGGCACCTGTTATTGGCAGAGGATACCCCGGAGCTGCAGATGCTGGCACAGCGCATTCTGGAGAGGATGGGCGTTACAGTGGAGGTGGCCAACAACGGGAAAGAGGCACTTGAACGGGTTGCAGAGGGGACGTTTGACCTGATCCTGATGGATATGCAGATGCCGGTAATGGATGGCATTGAGGCATGCCGCACCTTGCGGGAACAAGGGAATCAGATCCCGGTCATTGCCCTGACGGCCAATGTGATGCAGAAGCATCGTGACCGTTTTGAGGAGGCGGGCTGCAACGGGTTTGTATCCAAGCCGATTGACAGGCAGCTTTTGCATCATAGTATCGCCTCTTTTTTATCGCCCGCTTCTTGAAAACTGGACAGATGAGTTGCGGTAGTAACCGCTGGAGTGGTCTCTTTTCTGGTGGGCTAGAGATAGACCGAGGGGTTGATACCATCTCACCGAATGAGATGGAACCGGTGTTACAGATCTGATGGCGATTCCCACGCTGGAGCAGCTCGAAATTTTGGCAGAGCAGATTTACGAACTCTATGGTCAGGATTTCCGTAACTATAATCGCTCGTCGATGGGGCGACGCGTCGATGTCACCATGACCCAGTTGCGGATTGACCGTTTTGAGCAGTTTTTGCCCAGGGTGATGGAGGATCTGGAGGTGTTCCAGGCGCTGATGAGGAACCTCTCGATCAATGTAACCTCGATGTTTCGTGACCCCTATGTTTTTCGCTACTTACGAGAGAAGGTGGTGCCGGTACTGGAGACCTATCCCCATATCCGTATCTGGTCAGCCGGGATGTCGACCGGGGCCGAGCCGTGGTCGCTCTCTATTCTGTTGCGAGAAGCGGGGCTGCAGCAGCGCAGTCTGATTTACGCCACTGATTTTAATCCGGTGGCGGTACGACAGGCGCAGCAGGGGAGCTTTCCACTGGAGAATATGGCTGAGTATACCCGTAACTATATCCGGTCGGGAGGAACCACCGCCTTTTCCCGTTACTACACCGCAACTACCCATTTGGGCCATCTTGATCCAACACTCAAAGAGAATATTGTCTTCTCCTCTCATAACCTGGTAACCGATAGTGTATTTAATGAATTTCATCTGATCCTCTGCCGCAATGTTTTGATCTATTTTGATGATCATTTGACCAACCAGGTGTTGCAGCTGTTTTCTGAAAGTCTGGCAGAGCGGGGGTACCTTGTGCTTGGGACCAAGGAAAATTTGCGCTTTCATAATGCAGGGCGCTATTTTGAGACACTGCATGATAAGTACAAGCTGTTTCGGAAGTTGTGAGGTGAAGGATACGAACGGCTGTAGGGTCGTCAAGGTGGTTGTGCAGGAAATGGGGGTTGAGGTGTATCAATAGCCTTCTGTCAGTAGCCGTTTATTGAGTAGCTCAACCTGATCACGAAGCTGTGCGGCCTCTTCAAACTCCAGATCTCTGGCGTGTTGATACATGTTCTTCTCCAGCCGTTGAATCTCTTTCAGTAAAACTTTGGGGTCATCGCCACTATAGAGTGCGGGGGCCTCAGCGACCTTGCGCCCCTTTTTCTTGGCAGAGCCTGGAATCGTCTCCAAAATATTGGAGATCTCCTTGAGGATAGTTTTTGGAGTGATTTTGTTTTCAAGATTGTACTGCTGCTGTTTGTTGCGACGGCGCTCGGTCTCTTCAATGGCACGCTGCATTGAACCGGTGATGCGCTCTCCATAGAGGATTGCTTTACCATTGATGTTACGGGCAGCGCGACCAATGGTTTGAATCAGTGAACGGTCAGAGCGCAGGAACCCCTCCTTGTCCGCATCAAGAATGGCGACTAGAGACACTTCGGGCATATCCAGCCCTTCACGCAATAGATTGATCCCGACCAGCACATCAAAAGAGCCTTTGCGTAGTTCATGGATGATCTCAACGCGCTCAACGGTATCAATGTCCGAGTGGAGATAACGCACTGCAATTTGGTGCTCTGCCAGATAGTCTGTGAGGTCTTCTGCCATCCGTTTGGTAAGGGTGGTAACCAGTACGCGCTCATTGACGGCAGTTCGTTGATGAATTTCACTCAGCAGATCATCGACCTGCGTGGTGGCAGGACGAACCTCAAGCAGAGGGTCTAGCAGTCCGGTGGGACGCACCACCTGCTCAACAATATCGTCAGCGGCATGTTCCAGCTCATACTTGCCGGGGGTTGCTGAAACATGGATGATCTGTGGGGCGAGACGTTCAAACTCTTCAAACTGTAGCGGACGGTTGTCCAGCGCAGAGGGGAGGCGAAAGCCGTGTTCTACCAGCGTCTCTTTTCGAGAGCGGTCTCCCCGATACATGCCGCCAATTTGAGGGATGGTGGCATGGCTCTCATCAGCCACCAGCAGGGCATTGTTCGGAAGGTAGTCCATCAGGGTGGGAGGGGACTCGCCTGGGGCGCGTCCAGAGAGGTAGCGGGAGTAATTTTCAATGCCCGAGCAGTATCCTAACTCCAGCATCATTTCGATATCATATTTGACACGCTGCTCCAGCCGCTGTGCTTCAACCAATTTGTTGCGACTGCGTAGTTGCTCCAACCGCTCTTTAAGCTCCTCTTTGATGGCCTCAATGGCGTCCAGGATTTTCTGTCGCGGTGTGACATAGTGACTTTTCGGATAGATGGTGACGCGGGGCAGTTTATGCAGTACCTCGCCGGTCAATGGGTCAAAGCGGGATATCCCTTCAATCTCTTCATCAAATAACTCAACCCGGATCGCCTCACGCTCAGAGTCCGCCGGAAAGATATCAATGATCTCACCGCGAACCCGAAAGGTGCCACGTCTGAGTTCGGTATCGTTGCGGGTGTACTGTAGCTCTGCAAGCCGACGCAGTACTGCTTTGCGATTAATAATCTCTCCACGGGAGAGGTGGAGTACCATGCTGAGGTAGGACTCCGGGTCGCCCAAGCCGTATATCGCCGATACCGTTGCAACAATGATGGAATCTTCCCGCTCCAGTAACGCTTTGGTTGCTGAGAGACGCATCTGTTCAATGTGCTCATTGATTGAGGCATCTTTCTCAATAAAGGTATCGGTTGTGGGAACGTATGCCTCGGGCTGATAGTAGTCGTAGTAGGAGACAAAGTACTCGACTGAATTGTTGGGAAAGAACTGCTTCATCTCTCCATAGAGTTGTGCGGCTAATGTCTTGTTGTGGGCCATCACAATAGTAGGTCGTTGTACCTGCTCAATGACATTGGCGATGGTGAAGGTTTTTCCTGAGCCGGTTACTCCGAGCAGTATCTGGTGAGCAAGTCCATCGTTCAGCCCCTCAATCAGCGTTTCGATTGCGGCAGGCTGGTCGCCGGAGGGGGCAAATTTTGAATGTAACTGGAACAGGCGCTCACTCATAGGGAGACTCGTGCAGAAAATGACAGAGTACAGTATAGTACGATATTTTTCAGACTACATATTTCAAGTGTCTAAAGGCGCTGGCCTCCATGCAAAAATATTCACTATCGGACCGCGTTCAGCGCGTAAAACCTTCTCCAACCCTGGCGGTGACAGCACTGGCTGCACAGCTACGCAGTGAGGGGCGAGATATTATTGGCCTGGGAGCGGGGGAACCCGACTTTGATACCCCGGAGCACATTAAGCAGGCTGCAATCCGGGCGATTGAAGAGGGTTTTACCAAATATACAGCGGTTGATGGTACCCCTTCACTGAAACAGGCAATTATTGATAAGTTTCAACGTGATAACGGGGTTAGTTACCAACAGAATCAGGTGATGGCCAGTTGTGGCGGCAAGCAGGCCTTCTATAACCTCTGTCAGGCACTGCTCAATGCAGGGGATGAGGTGATTATTCCAGCACCCTATTGGGTCTCCTATCCCGATATAGTGATGTTGGCAGATGCTACACCGGTGATACTCGCTGCCGGAATTGAGCAGCAGTTCAAGATTACCCCGCAGCAGCTTGAGGCGGCGATCACGCCCAAGACCCGACTGTTTGTCCATAATACCCCCTCCAATCCAACCAGCGTGATGTATACCCATGAGGAGTTGGTTGCACTGGGGGAGGTGCTAAAGCGCTACCCTGGTCTGTTGATCGCCTCAGATGATATCTATGAGCATATCCTGTTGGGGGATATCCCGTTCAGTAATCTGTTGATGGCCAATCCTGACCTCTATGACCGAACGATTTTGCTCAATGGTGTCTCCAAAGGTTATTCGATGACCGGATGGCGTATCGGTTATGCGGGTGGGCCGGAGGAGATTATTACAGCCATGAAGAAGGTGCAGTCTCAGAGTACCTCTAACCCGACCTCAATTGCACAGGTTGCAGCTGAGACGGCACTTAATGGGGATCAAAGTTGTATAGCTGTCATGAATGAGGCGTTTCGTCAGCGTAACTTGTTTGTAACAGAAAGGTTGAATGCGATTCCCGGAGTGAGCGCACTCTCTTCTCAAGGTGCCTTCTATAGTTTTGCCAATGTAGAGGGGGTGGTTGAACGATTGCCTGAAATTTCAAATGATACGGAGTTGGCTTCAATGCTGTTGAATCAGGCGGATGTTGCTGTTGTTCCCGGTGTTGCCTTTGGTATGGAAGGATATATTCGGCTCTCATTTGCAACCAGCATGGAGGCATTGAGTGCCGCGATGGAGAGAATTACCACTGCACTGAATGGATAGAGAGGGGGATGGTGAAAAAGTGGTATAAATCATCCCCAACCAGTTGACCATTTGTGACTCAATCGGTAATATCTGCGCCTCAATTCCCCTGTAGCTCAGTTGGTAGAGCAAAGGACTGTTAATCCTTGGGTCACAAGTTCGAGTCTTGTCGGGGGAGCCATTTTTATTTAAATTTGACTCCGATTTTTTGTAGTCTAATCTCAGTTTGTTGAG
>DUYW01000090.1 GCA_013349825.1 Gammaproteobacteria bacterium
GAGAAGGTGCCCTGGGGTATTGGCTGCGATCTTCGCCTTGATCTTGGACACTATGGACGTAATTCAAATTACCCAGACTTGTTCAGAGGTTCCCTAATATCCAGGCAAACCACGCTCTAGTAACAGTGTCCCTGTTGAATCAACACACCCATACCATCCTGGGCTAATCAGTGAAGTGGAGACCTGCTCTGTAATCAACGCTGGCCCTGTAAAACACTCCCCCTCCAGCATCTGCTCTCGCTGGTAGACTGGAACGCTCCCCATCCCGGTCAACAAGATCTCTCTTGGAGGACTTTTCCGTTGCTCTTTTTGCTGCGGCTGTAAAAAATGGTGTGTAGCCTCTCTCTTCTCCCGAACATTTACCCTTAGATTAACCAACTCTACCGGAAAATCGAAACTGTGCCCATAACGAGACTGGTGCGCCTGATGAAAGGCTCTCACGCTCTCAACAGAGCCTTGCCACTCCAAGTTGAGGGTAAAAGATTGTCCGCGATAACGTAGATCGACGGAGTAGAGCGGCTCAATCTGGCTTCTCTTAACCCCCTCCTCAACCAACGCCTCAACTCCTTGTTGGGCGATCTCCTCAAGCTCTGCCACCACAACCACATCATCCATCTGCTCCAGCAATATGATTTTAGAGCGTGACAACTCACGTCCACGAGGCGCTACTAACATCCCCAATGCAGAGAGCACCCCACCATGCACTGGAATCATCGCCTGCTTCATCCCCAATGACTCTGCCAGCGCGCAGACATGAAGGCCACCTGCCCCCCCAAATGAGGCTAGCGTAAAATCTCTCGGATCTATACCGCGTTCAACGGAGATAACTCGCAGTGCATGTGACATATGTTCATTGGCCACCCGTATCACCCCCTCAGCGGCCTCTTCAACAGAGCTATTGAGAGCCGTTGCAACCGCTCTCATCGCCTTCTCTGCAGCATTTAACTGCAGAGACATCCCTCCCCCCAAAAAGGCATCAGGCAACAATCTCCCCAGTAACAGGTTGGCATCCGTCACTGTAACCTCAACCCCTCCCTGCCCATAACAGGCTGGCCCGGGAGAGGCTCCAGCAGACTCTGGACCCACTTGCAACATCCCTCCCGTATCTACCCGCGCAATCGACCCCCCTCCTGCACCAATGGTATGCATATCCACCATGGGTACAGCTACAGGATAACGGCCAATTTTTCCTTCAGAGGTGAGGCGTACTTCACCATCAATCAACGCCACATCAGTAGAGGTCCCCCCCATATCAAAAGTAAGCAATTTTGAACGCCCTACCTGGTCTCCCACATAGCGAGCTGCCGCTAATCCACCGGCTGGCCCTGAAAGCAACATATGAACAGCATCTTCACCGGCTTGAGAGGCGGCAATGGTACTTCCTGAGGACTGCATAACCGAAACCTGCGCTCCAGGACACCCCTCCGCCAAACGCTGCAGATATCCATCAACCAGTGGCCCCACATAGCTATTGAGCCAGGTTGCTATACCCCGCTCATACTCCCGATACTCGGGTAATACCTTTGAAGATCTAGAGACAAAAATCTCTTCCGGGATAATTGCTTCAATCTCTTTTTCTGGAGCGCTCTGCATAAAAGAGAAGAGTAAATTGATCGCCACCGCCTGCGGATTTCGCAACATAATCTCACGCCGCAAACACTCTAAACCGGATTCAGTCAGCGGCTCAATCAGCTCTCCCTCGGCACTGATTCGCCCTTCCGCCTCCAGACAATCCTCTTTCGGAACCGGAGGGGGTACAGGCACTGGCTGCAAATTATAGAGTTCATCCCGTGCCTGTCTGCCAATCGTCAGCAGATCTGCAAAACCATGATTAGTAATATAGAGGGTATGCACACCTTTTTCCTCCAGCACTGCATTAGTGGCTACAGTAGAGCCATGCACAACAGTCAACCCTTCTAGTGGCACACCAAGCGCTCTCATCCCCTGCAAGATGGCGCGTTCAGGTGCCTCCGGCGTCGACAATACTTTATGGATATGGAGCTGCACCCCATCCCAGTAGACAAAATCGGTAAACGTACCACCTGTATCGACACCCAGAATCATTCAGCTATTATACTCTGCAACATGCCTGAATTACCTGAAGTTGAAACCACCCGGTGCGGCATTGAACCTACCACACTCAATCAAACGGTTACTGCTGTAACCATTCGTCAACGCAGTCTGCGCTGGTTGATCCCTGAGGGGGTGGAAGAGCAACTCATCGGTATCACCTTTCAGCAGATCGAACGACGGGCCAAATACCTGCTACTCAAAAGCGCACAAGGCACTCTCATTATCCATCTCGGTATGACCGGTACACTGCGTGTTCTACAAGGGAACCCACCTGCTGAAAAACATGATCACATTGATTTGTTCCTCAGCAATGGCATGATGCTCCGCTTTCGCGACCCAAGACGCTTTGGTGCCTTCATCTGGACAGCGGCCCCTATTGAGCAACATCCGCTTCTGAGTACGCTCGGTATTGAACCTGTTGGTACTACAACCATCGATGAGATCTGTAGCCACCTCTATCAGAGCTCCAGAAGCCGCAAGATAGCGGTCAAAAGCTTCATCATGGATCAGAAAATTATTACCGGCGTGGGCAACATCTATGCCTGCGAATCGCTCTTCATCAGTGGAATCCACCCCAAAAGAGCCTGTAACCGTATTTCAAAACAGCGTTACCGACAACTGGCTGAAGCGATTCAAAATACCCTTAACCGAGCAATCCGCCAAGGAGGAACCACTCTGCAGGATTTCCGCAACAGCGAGGGAAAACCGGGCTATTTCCAGCAACAGCTCTCTGTCTATGGACGAGAAGGAGAAAACTGCCTGCACTGTGGTACTGCAATCAAACGTTTTAGCCAGAACCAGCGCTCTACTTGGTACTGTTCCAGCTGCCAGCATTAAAACCATACAATCTATACTGAATATAGCTATTTCCTCAACTCGCAGTAAAATAGCTTCATGGATATCCACAACCCCACAGCATGTGAAGACAAAGAGCCGTTTGCGCTCCAGGTCATTGGTGAAAGTATGGCCCCGGAATTCAATGATGGTGCGGTGATCATCATTGACCCCGGCTACCCCGTCGTCAATGGAGCCTACGTACTGGCCCTCTATAAAGATGAGTACCACTTCCGCCAACTGGTTCGACAAGACGAAACCAGCTATCTGGTACCACTCAATAACCAGTTCCACTCAGTAGAGCTGAAGGGGCTGTTTGAGATTAAAGGTGTGATCACTCAACAGAACCATAATCGACAGATTGTCCACTATGAATACCCCAAAGCCGGGGTTATTGAGCGTAGGGAGAGTGATCGCAGAACGCGAAAGAAGCGCAATAGAGCCTGATTTTCCCTTCATTAAACACAGAAAAGGCCGGCTCAGGAAATGAACCGGCCTTTTCTTTAAAGCAGTTTCTATTACGCAGTCAGCTTTTCATACTTGGCACGCAATACGTCTTCACCTTCTTCATGATTTGGGTCAGGCAGACAGCAGTCTACAGGGCAGACTTCAACGCACTGTGGCTCATCATAGTGCCCAATACACTCTGTACAGAGTTCATGGTTAATTTCATAAATTTCATCCCCCTGATAGATTGCCTCATTGGGGCACTCTGGTTCACACACATCGCAGTTGATGCATTCGTCTGTAATATATAACGCCATTTTAAAAAACCCCTATGGTCCTAATCTAAATTATTGACTGCTATTATTGTACACCACGTTGAAATTTATCTGCCAGCGCTAGTTGTACATTTTTATCTACAAAAGAGTCCACATCTCCCCCTAAGGATGCAATCTCTCTCACCAGACTGGAAGAGAGGTAGCCATATTGTTCTGCCGGAGTGAGAAACAACGTCTCAATCTCGGGAGCCAGATGTCGATTCATCCCTGCCAATTGAAACTCATACTCAAAATCTGAAACCGCCCGAAGTCCACGCAAGATCACAGAGGCTTCTACAGAGCGGGCAAAATCAATCAATAGCCCCTCAAAGGGCTGCACCTCAACCCCTTCAACATTCTCCAGGGCCAACTTCGCCAGGGAGAGCCGCTCCTCAATGGTAAAGAGTGGTTTCTTGTTGCTGTTATCGGCAGAGACAACAGCAACCACAACCTGATCAAAAATATGCACTGCACGCTCAACAAGGTCAATATGCCCTTTGGTGATGGGGTCAAAGGTTCCCGGATAGACTGCTCTTCTCATAACGACGCCTCCTCTGAACGCTCGATCAAGCTATAGACCACCTGCCCCGCTTCTCCACTGCGACTCACCACCCAACCTTCCGGCAGAGAGAGGTTGCTTAACTGTTTCTCATATTCAATATAGAGTTTCAGAGGGATATCTTGCTGAAGCGCCTCCAGTTGAGAAAACAACATCTCCAAAAAACTCCTCCCAAAGGGAGGGTCCAGGAAAACCAAGTCATATTGAGATAACCCGTTCTGCTGTAGAAAACGGAAGGCATCCATAGAATGCACTTTCCCTTGGTCAGACTGTAGCAGGTTCAGATGGTCCCGAATGGTCTGTGCGCTATTACGGTCTTTCTCAACAAAATCGACATCTGCCGCACCACGCGATAATGCTTCCAACCCCAAGGCCCCACTTCCTGCGAAGAGATCAAGACAGTGAGCTCCTCGTATACTCATCTGCAGCCAGTTAAAGAGAGTCTCTCTCACCCGGTCTGGAGTGGGACGAATTTCCGGGTGGTCCGCAAAGGTAAGCTGACGCCCCCGCCACACCCCTCCAATGATTCTAAGGCGGCGATTACCACCACGTTTACCCCTCAATTCACTTTTCCACCCACAACCACCGTTACCATAGCCGTAGGGTGGAGACGTCGCTTAAAGGCCTGCTGTATAGATGCAGCAGTCACCTGCTCAATTTGCTGGTTAAAGGTGTCGAGATAATCCACCGGTAACCCATAAAAACCAATCATTCCCAGATACTCCACAATCTTCTTGTTACTGTCGATACGTAATGGAAAGCCACCGGTGATATTCTTTTTGGAGCGTTCCAGATCTTCCGCAGCCGGCCCTTGTGTGATAAAACGATCAATTGTTTCTCGCAAAACCTTTAACGCCTCATCACGACTCTCATTTTTGGTCTGCAGCCCTGCCGTAAACGGCCCCTCGCCACGCATCGGAGAGAAATAACTATAAGCGCTATAGGCAAGACCGCGTGCCTCTCGTACCTCTTCAGAGATCATCGAAGTCAAACCACTGCCACCCAAAATATGGTTACCAACATAAAGGCTAAAGTAGTCTGCATCACCACGGCGCAACACCGGATGCCCTGTTAATAGATGGCTCTGCACGGAAGGAAAAGAGATCTCAACAGTTTCACCCGGTTTTGCAGTCACTGCTTTGGGTAGTCCCGGTGCTTTTTCACCCTTTGGCAGATGACCTACCACTTGCTGGGCAATCGCTTTCGCCTGCTCCACGCCTAGATCACCCACAATTGCTACCGTTGCATTGCTGCCAACATAATATTGTGCATGAAAACGCCGCAGATCACTCCGTTTCAACGCCTTAACACTCTCCTCAGTTCCACTGGATGGCTCTGCATAAGGGTGCTTTCCATAGAGTGCCCGGTAGAAGGCCTTACTCGCAATCGTACCTGGTGACTGCTTCTGTGACTGAATGCCGACCAGCTGCCGACTGCGCTCACGAGCAAATGCATCCTCCGGGAAAAAGGGGTGATGAATCAGATCAGAGACCAGATCCAATGCGGGGTTCAACTGTGCCGGTTCACTCAAACTACGCAATGAGACCAGAGCCATATCTCTAAAAGAATCAAAACCCAGCTGGGCGCCTAGACGATCAACCAATGCAGCAATCCCCTCCTCTCCTCTTTTTCCAGCCCCTGAGGACAACAGTCCATTGGTCATGGAGGCGATACCACCCTGCGCCCCATCCCTTGCACTCCCCGCATCAAAAATGACACGCAGATCTACAATGGGAAGTTCCGGGGTATGGACATAGAGTACCCTGGCACCGTTTGAGGTCTCCCAACGCTCTATCTGCGGAGCCGCTACTGCAGTCATCATGGTGAACAGTCCGCTGCAAAGCAACAGGATTTTCATCCCTGAACGGTCAAAAAAAGAGGGAAGATCGTTATGACGCATGGTTATACTCCTTGCTCTGCTCAGTACTCTCAATCGGCAGCGGTTCCAATATTGCTGTGGTTAATCGATCCAACTCCAGATACTTTTTGGCCACTGCCATAACCTGTTCAGCCGTCACTTCACGAATACGATCTGCATAGCGCTCCGCCTCTCGCCAATCCAACCCTATGGTCTCCAGGGTGCCCATCTGCATCGCCTGATAAAAGACAGAATCCTGCTCAAACACCTTGGATGCAATCACCTGTGCTTTAACCCGATCCAACTCCTCTGTGGTCACTGGACTTTTCTTCATCTCCATCACCTGCTCCAGCAAGGCTTTCTTGACACCCTCTATAGTTCCCTCCTGGGTAGGTACACCCTCTACCAGAAACAGAGTCTGCAGACGATCATACGGATCATAGCCAACACCGGCACTGGTCGCCACTTTTAAACCACGAACCAGATTTTTATTAAGGCGGGCACTGTCCCCTCCATCCAGCACATAAGCCATCACTTCCAGTGCATAAGGTTCCCACGCCTCCTCTGCAGTTGCCACTGTAGGCACTGGAAAACCCATCAACAGGTAAGGGATTTCAGCAGGACGCCGTACTGTCACCTCACGCGGCCCCAGCTGCTTGGTCTCTTTACGTGGTTTAGGGGCGGTCAACTTTGAGGGTTTGAGAGGGCCAAAATATTTTTTGGCCATCGCAATAACCTCACCACTCTCCACATCACCAGCAACCACCAGTGTGGCATTATTGGGGGCATACCACATCTCATACCAACGCCTCAGATCCTCAATGGTATAGTTCTCAATATCATCCATCCAGCCGATAATGGGGTGGTGATAAGGGCTGGTCTGGAAGGCTGTCGCCATAAATTGCTCATACGTGAGAGAGGTAGGCTTATCCTCTGTACGCATACGACGCTCCTCCATCACCACCTTCTGCTCTTTAAGGAACTCCTCTTCAGGGAGTACTAAATTACGCATCCGGTCTGATTCCAGTTCCATACTGATCGGCAACCGGCTCTTCTCCAGACGTTGAAAATAGGCCGTATAATCCTGACCAGTGAAGGCATTTTCACGCCCTCCATTTTCAGAGATGATGCGTGAAAACTCATTGGGACCATGCTTCTCGGTCCCCTTAAACATCATATGTTCCAACATATGAGAAATTCCGGTAATACCATCCGTCTCATAGCTGGCCCCTACCTTGTACCAGATTTGTGAAACCACCACCGGGGCACGGTGATCCTCTTTAACAATCACCTTCATTCCGTTGCCCAGCATCGCCTCAGTCACTGAAGCCGATGCACTACTGCTCATCAACGCGCCTAATAGCAGTCCTGCACCCCATTTTGAAACAGCTTTTGTCATTATTCTCATTCCATTACCGGTTAGATTGTAAAATTGTACCCGAGAAGACTCTACAATAGCGTATAAGTTCCCCAACAGAGCATTCGCCTTCTCTGCCGCTTATTCGTTACACTCCCCCTTTTACCGCAACCGATCACCCCAACAAAGAGTCAACCCATGTTTGGATTTGGAAAGAACAAAGAACCCGAAAACAGCAAACAGCCCGAAAATGAGCCCCCCCCTCGCTCAGAATCATCAACAAGTGAAACTGCTGAGACAGAATCTGCTGAACCGGAAGAGCTCCTCACAACAGATAAAAAAGGATTTTTCAGCCGCTTCAAATCAGACACTGAAACAGCTCCTGCCCCGGACCATGAGACAACCATTGCTGATCCTCAAATTCAAGACGATGCAGCGCAAGACAAGGGGCGTGTCGGTCTCTTTGGGCGACTCCGTGAACGACTTACCCGTACACGTCATAATTTGGGCGATGGCCTGGGCAACCTGCTCCTCGGCAAAAAGGAGATCGATGACGAGTTACTGGAGGAGCTGGAGACACGACTATTGATGGCCGATGTCGGTATTGAGGCCACCGAAACCATCCTTGCTGAGCTGCCCAGCCGTCTCTCACGCAGAGAGAGTGATGACCCGGAAGCACTGATGAAGGCACTACAGGAGGGGATGAGGGAGCTACTGATACCCTGCGAGGAACCACTCTGTCCAACGGATCAATCTCCCTATGTTATTTTAATGATTGGTATCAATGGAGCTGGAAAAACCACCACAATTGGTAAGCTGGCAAAACAGTTTCAACAACAGGGGAAAACGGTGATGCTGGCTGCTGGCGATACCTTCCGTGCCGCTGCGGTAGAGCAGCTTCAGACCTGGGGAGAACGCAACCAGATCCCTGTGGTAGCTCAGCAAACCGGGGCAGACAGTGCTTCAGTCCTATATGATGCGGTTGAGTCTGCTTGCGCAAAAAAGGCAGACATTCTGATTGCGGATACCGCAGGCCGCCTCCATACCCAGTCCAACCTGATGGAGGAGCTGAAGAAGGTCAAGCGGGTGATGCAGAAGCTGGATCAAGCCATTCCCCATGAGGTGATGTTAATTCTGGATGCAGGCACCGGACAGAACGGGGTGCATCAAGCACAACAATTCCATGAAGCCATTGGTGTCACTGGCATCACCCTCACTAAGCTGGATGGTACTGCCAAAGGTGGAGTGATCTTTGCCATCTCTAAACAGCTGGGGCTACCGATTCGCTTTATCGGAGTCGGCGAGGGAATCGATGATCTGCGCCCTTTCAAGGCTCAGGAGTTTGTGGAAGCCATTATCTCTTAAAACTTATTCATATCTATTGAAATCAATAACCTTTCACCTCATTAGCACTCTAAGGTTGCGACTGCTAATCCGCACCGTTATAATAGGTTAATTGAATTTTTGATAGAGGTTTTTGAATGAGTTACGCACTGACTACTGGCCCAGTGACACAACTACCGGTTGTTGCTACCCATAGTATTGATGCCTATCTACAGGACTTGAGAAAGTTTCCGCTACTCAGTGAAGAGGAGGAGCAGACGCTGGCAATCCGTTTTCACCAAGAGGGTGACCTTGAAGCTGCACGAAGACTGGTACTCTCCAACCTCCGTTTTGTGGCCCATATTGCACGCGGTTATCTAGGCTATGGGTTACCACTGGCAGACTTGGTTCAGGAGGGTAATCTGGGATTGATGAAGGCGGTACGCCGTTTTGACCCTGAAAAGAAGGTGCGTCTGGTCTCTTTTGCGGTCCACTGGATTCGTGCAGAGATCCATGAATATGTGATCCGTAACTGGTCGATAGTGAAGGTTGCGACCACCAAGGCACAGCGTAAACTCTTCTTCAACCTACGACGCACCAAGAAGCGTTTGGGGTGGTTTAGCCATCGTGAGGTGGAGACAGTAGCCAGTGAACTAGGCGTCAAGCCAGAGACCGTACTGGAGATGGAGCGCCGCCTCAGCTGTCAGGATACCTCTTTTGACCCACCAGCTAACTGCGATGAAGAGGAGAGTTTCTCACCTGCTGCCTATCTGCAGGCCCCCGATCTATCGCCTGAAGAGCATATTGAAACACGCGACTGGAGAGAACAATCCACTCAGCAGATGAGAAACGCCCTCACAACCCTGGATGAGCGCAGCAAACAGATCATCACTCAACGCTGGCTCTGCGAAGAGAAATCGACACTGCATGAGCTGGCCGCTGATTATGGTGTCTCTGCAGAACGTATTCGTCAACTGGAACAGGCCGCACTGAAAAAACTGAAGTCATCGATCTTACTTTAGGCACTCTTTAGCCTAAAGCAGGTATACTCTTAGTACTCCGACAACATTGATTTTGATCATCTCAGTAAGCCTGAATGGGCTGAGCTGCAAGGCGGACGAACGCAGGACTGACACTATGAATGCCATTGGGCATTCAAGGTCATCTAAGGATAACCGTAGTTAATTCAAGAGAGGACAACGA
>DUYW01000091.1 GCA_013349825.1 Gammaproteobacteria bacterium
ATCTGGAGCAGGAGATAGTCTCTTCATTGTAAGTGCTCTATTGCTAGTTTTGGGAGGGAGTATATGGGACATGGCATATATAGGGTCTATTGCTGCTGCTATTCAGGTTGGGCGTGTGGGGAATACACCTATAACGTCAGAAGAAATACTGCAGAAATTATAGTTTTGAAAGTGATCTTATTGGCTGCTGGATTTGGTACACGGCTTCGCCCCTTAACAGAAAAAACTCCGAAATGCTTAGTATCTATTAAAGGTAGGCCCTTATTGGATATTTGGTTAGAGCATCTAGTCGCGGCTGGTTATGGACCATTCCTGTTAAATACACATTATTTGTCTGAACAGGTTGAAGAGTATGTTATCTCATCATCTTATCGTGATATTGTACAATTGGTGTATGAGCCAGTTCTGCTTGGAACAGCGGGAACGTTAATACATAATCTCAATTTTTTTGAAGAACAGCCCGGTTTATTAATTCATGCAGACAATTATTGTATTACTGATTTCAATAAATTTATACTTGCACATAATGCTCGTCCTAAAGAATGTTTTCTTACAATGATGACTTTTAGAACTGAAAAACCGTCAACTTGTGGTATTGCTGAGCTTGACGAGAGGGGGGTTGTGGTGAATTTTCATGAGAAAAAGGATAATCCTCCTGGTGATCTGGCGAATGGCGCAATTTATGCTCTTTCTGTAGGTTTTATGAAAATACTACAGAATGAATTTGTGGGTGCTTCTGATTTTAGTACTGAAATTATACCTATGATGTTAGGTAATATTTTCTCTTATGAGGTAGATGGTGTGTTAATTGACATTGGTACTCCTGAAGCTCTTGCGTCTGTAAATGAAGGCTTTGGTATTAGTTAGTGCATTACTTCTTTGTGAGGTACTTTATGGATTATTAGTATGAATAAAATAACAGATTTGCAATCAATTAGTAGGAATTCAGCTGTCTGTCTTGCACCTGCAGGAGGAGCTTCTCTTCGATTTTTATTGAAACTTAAAGAGCATAGGCCTGACCTGGAAATAAATTGCTTTCTGGATTCGTATAGATCAGGTGAGTATTCAGGTATACCAATAAGATTGATTGAAGATGATCTTGATATAGATGAAAATCTAAATATTATTATTGTAATGGAGCGTGATTCAATTAGAGATAATATCAATAAAAGATTACTGAGTTGTGGGTTTGGTAATATATTGTATGTTGATGCTGAGCTGTCCTTAAAATTATCAGACATGAAATACAGGCATGATGCCATGTATTTTTTTTATGATTTAAGTGTTAATTCAATGAATTTTGAATACATGGTCGCTCTGTGTCATGCTGATGCAATTAGGAAGAATAAAGGTATAAAATATCTTCATCCGATTATTGTTCCAAACCATAAATTATCTGTATTTGATATGTCGAGAAAATCATTAAAGGAGTCCAATGCACCTCTAGAAGGAGATGATAATTGGTTTTTATATAATGTGATCTCTTTATCGCCATTGTTGTTGCCTTCATGTGAGTCAATCTCAATACTGTCTAGTAGAGATGAAGCTGAACTTTACCTTATGAATAATTCGGCACCTATATTTCCTGAAAATTATAATATTTCAAATCCAAAACAGTTGCCTAGTGTGTTAAATGTTATGAGTTCAAGTTATTTTGATGCGTATTCATTTGCACGTCCTTTGAGTAGTAGTAATTTTTCATTAATTTTTGTGGATCAATGGTTAAATAATAACTGTATTGATATGGATAAATTAGTAGTGATTACTCTTCGTCAAAATAAAATGGACATAGAGAGAAATAGTAATATTTCCGCATGGATATGTTTTGCACAATATATTCAGAGTTTTGGATATGTGCCTGTTTTTGTAAAAGATACATACAATGTATATGATAATAACGGTGTTGATCAATTTTTGATATTTGTTGAGGCATCCACAAATGTAGCTATTAGGATGGCCTTGTATGAGAGGGCTCTCTTGAATATGACTGTTAATACAGGAACAATATCTCTATGTTATTTTAATAAGAATGTAAGATATCTAAATTTTATCTATATATCTGATATTGCTACAGGAAAGGAAGAGTATCACAAGTTGTCAGGAACTCCATATGGGTCTCAATATCCTGCCTCAGGCCCATTTCAGCGATGGGTATGGGGAGGGAGTGATGATTGTACAGTTTTGGTTTCTGAGTTTGATAAAATGGTGAAAGCAATAGAAATGAAATAATAATGGTAAATATTCAGAGGGCAGTGTAATTAGAGTGCAAAATAAAGTTAGTCTTGATAAATTGATATTCTTTTATAATGTTTTTGGCTTATAATATTTGTTTGGGATCTTGGTCAGATTAGAATTTCTAGGTAACTTCAGTTTTTAAATAAGTGAACTATTGATTTACACTAGTGTCCGGTTAACTCAGTATTGGAAATGATTTCACTAGCAATAGATCTACCTAACCCATTTTTTGAAGTGTCATTGACTTTAACCGAACATGAGTTGTTGCACGTCCGCGTCATGAAATCATGATGTTATGTGTGAAAAAATAGATTTTTTTGAGTTAACCGGACAGCAATGATTGATTTATAAAATTTTAGAGAAGATTTAAGGTGAGTATTTGGGAAACGAATGTTTATGCAAAAGGGCGGCAGTTGAATCGATATCCCTATGATTCAGTGGTCAGCGATGTTTTTCGCTGGTCTTCAGGCCGAGATCGGGCAGATTTGCGTGTGCTTGAGGTCGGTAGCGGGTCGGGCAATAATCTCTGGTTTCTGGCGCGGGAGGGTTTTCAGTGTGCCGGTATCGATCTCTCAAAAACAGCGAACAAGCATGCAAAAAAATACCTTTCAGAAGATGGCCTTGAGGCCGATATTAGACTAGGTAATATTGCAGATCTGCCTTGGGAAGATAATACTTTTGATCTGGTTATTGACCGTATTGCGATCACCCACAACTCCCTGGCAGATATTGAACCTATGCATGATGAAGTGGTGCGTGTGCTGCGACCGGGTGGAGAACTGATTTCAGTCATGCTGGCATGGGGACATCCGGCTCATCGTGCAGAGGTAGAGGTTACTCATCATGCGTTTGACCATTTTTCAGATCCGATATTTTCTGAAGCTGGACTAACTTTTTTTGCTGACAGAGAGGACATTTACCAGCTCTTTGAAAAAAGATTTGACCGTTTTGAATGCAAGAAAATGGTGAGCTTGAGTGAATTTGACCAGGTGAACAGTGCAATGTGGCATATTCATGCATGGTTATAGTAGGTTTGCAGAGATCTGAAAATAGAGAAAACCTGGAGATTTGGAGTCATTTAAGATGAAAAAAGTTTCAAACAGAATATTACTTCAAAAGAGTATCTCTCGCTCGAAATCGAGTAAGGAGGATGTGAAGCTATCTGATCTCTATGTAGAGGGAGAGCGNCGTTATAACAAAGTCTTGTTGGTGAAGTCNCCGGCTACTCTTTGGAGTGGAGGAGGAGGGTCGATCAATGCCAATATTGCTGANGTGATTAATATTCCATTGGGTATTGGGTATCTGGCATCCAGCTTGAGAGAGGGAGGGTATCAGGTCGAGATGTTTGATCCGCAGCTGGATCTCTATTTTCGTGATGATGGAAGTACGGTAGAGATGCTTAAGTCTATTATCCGGGAACGTCTGCAACGGCATGATTATGATGTGGTTGGCATCTCATCGATGTATGTCTATGCGCATCAATGGTCGCACTTTATTGCTGCAGTGGTAAAGGAGAACAGTCGTGAAACACCGGTTGTGATTGGAGGTGGTCATCCAACGTTGATGATTGAAGAGACGATGGAAGATGCCAACATTGACTACTGTGTTGAAGGTGAAGGCGAGGTGACGCTGCTATCGCTACTGCATGCACTCAACGGAGGAGACTTTATCTCGCTGGAGGAGATTGGTGGGCTGGCCTATCGCCATCAAGGCGAGGTCTTTGTGAGGGATCGGGATAACTATATTTGGGACCTGGATAGCTTGCCATTCCCAGACTGGGATATTGTGGGGTTAGAGCGATATATTCAGATGTTTAACGACACCTCGCTGGAGAAATATGGTGTCTCCGTACCGATGGTGACAGAGCGTGGCTGCCCCTACCAATGTACCTTCTGTAACGTCTCTGACTCCTGGGGCTACTCCTTCAGAAAACGTTCCCCAGAGAATGTGTTGGCAGAGGTAGATGTATTGATTAATAAATACAATGTGCGTGACTATGTCTTTGTAGATGACAATATGACTATCGATAAACAGCGTATGCTGGAGATCTGCGCCGGACTTAAAGAGCGTAATGTGGTTTGGCAGGTGGTCAATATGGCCTCCTTCAATTCGAATGAGAAGATCATTCGTGCAATGAAAGAGAGTGGCTGTAAGAAGGCCTCCATCTCGATTGAGTCCGCATCACCGCAAGTATTGAAAAAGATGAAGAAGCCGGTCAACCTTGAAAAGTCACTGGTGCTGATCAACGAGTGCAAAAAAATTGGGCTGCCGATTACCGCTAATTTTGTGACCGGTATGCACTATGAGACCAAAGAGGACATGATGATGACCTTTGAGTGGGCGGAGTATGCCAAGCCGGACTGGTCCACCTTCAGTATTCTGGCTCCCTATCCGGGGACCGAGATCTTTGACCAGTGTGTGGAAGAGGGCTACCTCAATACAGATACGGTGGATCTGGAGTGGTTCTCTCACCGTAACTCAGCGATAGAGACCGATGCCTGGGATAAACAGTGGGTGACCGACAAGACCTATCACTATAATTTGATGATCAATTTCGTTAAAAACCATAACCTAGTGGGGGATGGAAAGAATCTCGATTTCGCGATCGGCTTCTTTGAGTATGTAGCGCTACACCATAAAAAGCATCTGCTGGGGTTGATTGCCCTCTCTTATGCAATGAAGAAAAAAGGTGAAGAGATCAAGGCTGGAGAACTGCTGGAGCGCGCACTTGAAATTGTCGATGACCCAGAGGTACAAGAGGTGTTTGGCCCCTATCTGAAGATGGATGAAGAGATTATTAACTATTTCCACCATTGGTGTGAAGAGCGTGAAGCAGCAGTAGCGTAAAGTTATCCTATGGCAGGATTATTTACTTTTGAGGGTGTAGAGATATCCGGTGAGACTATTCTGAATGGGCTCTCAAAGCTGTCTCTACATGGAAAAGATCTCTACATCGCGATAGATCTGGCTGCAGTGGGAAGCATCTCTCCGCAAGTCAAAGGGCGAGATGACCTCTCCTTTTCGCTGCTGAATCTGTTTCAACAGGCGGTCTCTGATACACAATCAATTATTATGCCCGCCTTTACCTTTAGTTGGGGGGGGGGCGGGTCCGGGCTCTTTTCCAGAAAGGATCGTACCCATTTGGGGGTGTTGCCCAACTATCTGATTGAGCAAGATGATGTCTATCGCAGTGCAGATCCGATGTTCTCTTGCGTGGTACGAGGGGGTAGTCAGTCACACTATGTTTCAACGTATGATGACAGTTTTGGTGAGGATTCGCTCTTCCAGCGACTGCATCGAAAGCAGAATGCCTCTATCATGAATTTCGGTACCCGGCTCTTTAACCCCTCCTTTATCCATTATGTAGAGCAGTATGTGGATGAGCATATTTCACCGCTGGGCTATCGTACCAAGATGAAGTTTGAAGGCGAGTTTGAGGATGAGGCGGGGAACAGGGTGCAAGGCCATTTTTACAGCCTGATGCGCAGTGCAGAAAAAATCTATGGTTATGATTATGAGCTACTGGAGCAGGAGATGAGAGCGAAAGGGGTGTTGGAAATGGTTCAGATTGGTGGAGCAACGGTACAGTTGACCGATGCGGTCAGTCTGTTTGACCACCTGCTTGAGCGGATGACAATAAACCCTCGTTACTATCTGCGCTCATGAGCAAACGAACTCATAATTTAAATCTTCTTTTTCAAAAGGTGGTAGAACGTTTTGGGGAGAAAGATGCACTCTGCTTTGAGTCGCGATGTTATACCTATCATCAGTTAAATGAAGATGCACAGCGCTGTATGTGGGGACTGCTTCACAATAAGGTGTATCAGAGGCAAGTGGTTGCGCTGCCAGCAACCAAGAGCTATGAGGTTTATGTAGCGTTGTTGGCAGCACTTCGTCTTGGAGTGCCCTACTCATTTTATGATACAAAATCACCGCTGGACCGAGTGCTTTCTCAGTTGGAGGTGCTTGGAGATCCATTGGTTGTGATGGACGAAGCGGATGGCTCGCTGCAGCGTGATACCATCCAAAATCAGTATCACTGTCATGAGCTGAGTACGGTCTGCAAGCTGGATCGCACGCTTGAAGAGTCCTCTTCTGACTCACTGCAAAGGGTCGGAGATACCACGATTGCCTACATAATGTTTACCTCAGGATCGACTGGTACCCCAAAAGGGGTCTCCATTAGCCATGGTAATCTGCTCTACCTGATCTCCTGGATTAAGGAGAAGGTGGGGGTGACCGCAGAGGACCGCCTGAGTGGGTTGAATAAACAGTACTTTGATAATTCAGTTTTTGATCTCTATGGATCACTATTTACCGGAGCAACACTCTACCCAGTGGCAGATGAGTTACTGATCGATAGTGCAAGCCTGTTTGATTATCTCGAAAAGCAGAAAATTTCAGTCTGGTTCTCGGTCCCTTCACTATTGGTTTATCACCTGTCGATGGCGGCAAAGCGGGTTGTTGCACTATCGTCGATACGGAAAATCCTCTTTGGTGGAGAGGTCTTTCCAAAACCTTCATTGAAACAGTTGTGGGAGGGGTATCAAGGGAGACCGGTTGAGTTAATCAATGTCTATGGCCCTACGGAATGTACCTGTATCTGCTCTATGTATCCTCTCAAAGAGGAGGACTTTGCCCCAGAGAAGATGGAGCAGATCGCCCCGCTGGGTGAGGTCAGTGACTATTTTAGTTATGCAGTTGTAGATCAGGAGAATAGACCAGTTGCGACAGGGGAGGTGGGTGAGCTGACTCTGGGCGGGGGGGCGGTCGGAAAAGGGTATTGGGGTCGGGAGGACTTAAGCGAAAAAGTGTTTGTCTCCAACCCATCCTCTCCTTATTTGAAAGACCTCTACTATAAGACAGGTGATTTGGTCAGAGAGCAGGCTTGCGGTCAGGTTGAGTTTATCTCTCGTGTCGACTATCAAATTAAACATATGGGACACCGTATTGAACTGCCTGAAATTGAGTCTGTAGTGCTGGCGGGGGCGGATATTGTAGAGGCGTGTGCGGTCTATAAACAGGTAGGTTCCTCCGGGTATATTCAGCTCTATTACCATGGTGCGGTTGAAGAGGAGGTTGTGATTGCGTTGCTGGAGAAAAAATTGCCCGCCTACATGCGGCCTAGAAAGATTGATAAAATGGATGGGCTACCCAAAAACAAAAATGGCAAGATTGACCGAAAGAAGCTAGGTGAACTATGATGGATTGCGAAAAAATTAGAGAGATTGTAGTCTCGGCAAAAGTCTTGAATGTTGAAGTGGGGCTGCAAGATGAGCTGCTTAACTCAGGCATTATTGATTCGTTCAGCATCATGACCATCAGCGAAGAGATTCGGCAGCAGTTTCAGGTGGAGTTGCAGTTTGAGGGCTCTATTCGAGATGTTTTTTCGACCATAGAGCAGCTCTGTCAGTTTGTTGAGAAGAATCTGCAGCGGCAAGCGGATTCTGAACCATAAGGGGCTACTTTTTTCTCTGGTTGAATCTAAGGCGTGACAACACGCTCTGGAGAAGTTGTCTTTCTCATCTGCTGAACTGGCTACGTGCAAGGTGAATAATTATCTATAATCGACCACTTCTGAGAAAAGGGGAGGGATGTGATGTCTATGGATGTGGATAGCCAACAGCAATATGAACAGCGCCATGCTGCTGGAGAGGAGATGTTGCAGTGGGCAAAGGACCTGTTTCCGATTCATCGTTCTATCACCGGTACCGGGGTTCGGGAGACGCTGGCCTATCTGCAGGGGCTGTTGCCCGATTTGAGTGTGGGAAAGGTGACTTCCGGGACAGAGGTATTTGGCTGGAAAGTGCCCCAGGAGTGGTCTGTTGAGTCAGCCTATATTGAGGATGATCAGGGAAACCGGATTATCGATCTGGCAGACCATAACCTCCATTTGGTGGGATACGCTGAGCCGGTGGACTGCTGGCTCTCTCTGCAGGAGTTGCAGCAGCACCTCTATTCACTGCCTGATCAGCCGCAAGCGATTCCATATGTCACCTCCTACTATAAGCGGCGCTGGGGATTTTGTCTTGCGCATCGACAGCGGGAGCAGTTGACGGAGGGTCAATACCATGTGGTTGTCCAGAGTCAACTGTTTGATGGNGTTTTAAATTATGGTGAGCTGATTATTCCGGGAACAACTGCTGAAGAGGTATTGCTTTCGACCTATGTCTGCCACCCTTCAATGGCCAATAATGAGCTTTCCGGGCCTGTGCTTGCAACCGCACTGGCGCGATGGATCAGAGGGCTGCCAGATCGACGCTATACCTATCGTATCCTCTTTGTTCCAGAGGCGATTGGTGCTATTAGCTATCTCAGTTTGAATCATCAAGTGATGAAAGAGCAGACGATTGCCGGTTTTGTGCTCTCCTGTGTGGGAGATGACCGTGCCTACTCGATGGTTCCTTCTCGTCTGGGAGGAACGCTGGCAGATCAGATGTTGAAAACGGTGCTTACTGCGCTGGATGAGTCTGCGAATGTGAAATATTACAGCTTTCTGGATCGGGGTTCGGATGAACGGCAATATTGTAGTCCGGGTATCGAGATGCCGGTGGTCGGTTTTTGCCGCTCTCACTATAGTGCCTACCCGGAATACCATACCTCACTGGATGATTTTTCCGTAGTGACAGCATCCGGATTGCAGGGGGCATATGAGGTGATGCAGTCCGTGTTGCAGCTGATTGAGGCCAATGTCACCTACCGCATGGTGACTCCGTGCGAGCCTCAGTTGGGGCGATATGAAGGACTCTACTCGACGCTCTCCTTCATGCAGGAATCAGTGACCGAATCGCTTGAGATCACCCCCAGAGAGTGGCTCCATCTGGTGGCCTATGCTGATGGAAATCACGATTTAGCCCAATTAAGTGAAGTGACAAAGGTTCACTGGCGCAAAGTGATGGAGGGGATGGAGAAGCTGTATCGGCTTGGGTTGGTGTCCCGTGATTAAACAAAAATCATAACCATTCAGAGGTTACGAAAAAAAACACCCCACTCTCGAAACCAGTAACGGGAGTGGGGTGTCACCTTGCGGCTATCGAAAGGTTACCCTTGGAGTAGTTGCATCACCTGCTGAGGCTGCGCATTTGCTTGAGAGAGCATTGCGGTGCCGGCCTGTTGCAGTACCTGTGCTCGACTCAGAGCGGCAGATTCCATCGCAAAGTCGGCATCTACGATCCGTGATCGGGCTGCGGAGGTCTGTTGAGAGACCGACATCAAGTTGTCGATGGAGTACTCCAGTCGATTGTTGATAGCTCCCAGCTCACCTCGTTGATCGTTGACGCTGGTGATGGCTCGGTCAATCACGTCAATTGATTTTTGTGCATGAGCAGCAGTGTCGATTGAGGTGCTATTGATTGAGGAGCCATAGCGGCCTTCTGCAGTGGTGTTGACTTTCATTAAGCCGTGTTCGGATGCGGAAGCTGCTGTACTGAGATCAATACTAATCGGGCTGCCCGTTTCAGAGGTCAACTTCAGCCCGCCGTGAACAGTCTTGTACGCAGAGGAGCCGCCACTCATAGTTGCTAGAGCTGAACCCGCAGATATTTCGTCACCTTTGGTGATGGTAATGCTGGCAGAACTCAGTAGCGTACTGTTGATCACAGCTGGAGAAGCTGCAGTAGCAATAGCGATATTCATTG
>DUYW01000092.1 GCA_013349825.1 Gammaproteobacteria bacterium
TTATCCATAAACAGATCAATCTCATATTGTAGTTTGGATGAGCCTCTTGAGCTGTACTCATTCTGACTGTACTCATTCGGACCGCACTCTTGCTGAATAGCAGAGTGGTTTCTTTCCCTTTTAAACTGCACTACGAGTGCCCCATCTTTCCACCCTACAACCTCTCCCCAACGGTTATTACTCCACACCTTCTCCCCTAGCGCAATCCTTGCCTCTGGATGGTTCATTGCTCTTCCTTCTTGTCGTTATTGAGGTAGTGAACAGTCAAGATTCTGTCCTGTTGGCAAGATAGAGAGCAACATGTATTCCAGTATTTGCATACTGGCAGAACAATATGAAAAGCCTTAGCAACTATTCAGCTACAGATTTGCATATTACTCCCTCGTTTCCACGCTGAAGCAACAAGGAAGCGTGGGAACGAGGGCTACACTTTAAAGACTGCAACCATACGACCCAGCTCCTGGGCCTGATCTGTCAGCTCTGTACTGGCTGCAGCGGACTCTTCAACCAGTGCAGCATTTTCCTGTGTCACGCTGTCCAGTTGAGCAACTGCATGGTTGACTTGACCAATCCCCTGGGTCTGCTCCCGGGTAGCAGACGCGATCTCACCGGAGATATCATTCAGTTTTTTGATCCCTTCCTGGATACTTTCTAATGCATCACCACTGTGGCTAACCAGCTCACTACCCCGTTTGATACGCACGGTACTCTCTTCGATCAGTGCTGTAATTTCACTGGCAGCTTCGGCAGAACGCTGCGCCAGGGTCCGTACCTCTCCGGCAACCACAGCAAAGCCTCGACCATGGTCACCGGCACGTGCCGCCTCTACCGCTGCATTGAGCGCCAACAGATTGGTCTGAAATGCAATACCATCAATTATCGAGATAATCTCTGAAATCTTGTCGCTGGACTGGTTGATGCCATCCATCGCCTGAACGGCATCGGTCACCACCTCAGCACCTTTAGAGGCTCTCTGCATCGACTCGCTTGCCAACTGCTGTGCATGAAGAGCACTTTCAGAGTTCATTGTTACAGTGCTGGATATCTGCTCCATGCTGGCTGCCGTCTCCTCCAGACTCGCTGCCTGTTCTGAGGTTCTGCTGGAGAGGTCATGGCTACCGCGTGATATTTCCGACGCACCCTCGTTCACATGCTGTGCCGTTGTACGAACTTGCTGAACAATCTGTGCAATACTGCTCTGGGTCGCATTAATTGAGTCTTTCAGTACCCCCAAGGAGCCTTGGTAATTACCTTCTATGACTCTGGTCAGATCCCCTTCTCCCATCGCATTTGCGGTGACAACAACCTCATTCACTGCGGACTGCAAATCTTCCATGGCGTGGTTGATATTATCACTCAAGGCCTTGAGATCACCTTTGGCATCGTAGGTCATACGTGCTGAGAAGTCCCCCTCCGAGAGGCGCTGAATAATCTGCCCCACCTCTTGCAGTACCTCATCAATGGAGACCATTGCACCATTCACCTGATCACGGAATTTCTCTTCCACCTCATCACTCATACGAACCCCAAGGTCACCATTACCCAGCCCATCCATCACCAGGGCCAAGGCATTCATAGTACCTTCTACACTGTCTGCTGAGCCATTAACCCCCTGCTGCAGGTTCGCCAGGTCCCCCTTGAAGTTCCCCTCCATACGCTGATCAAACTCTCCCCTCGCAACTGCAGCCACCACATCATTGGCAGCACTGATAGAACCCTGTAACAGCGCCAGCATGGTATTCAACTGATCGGCCATCACCTCTATTTCATCCCCGGTCTCTATCTTCTTGCAACGCAGACTGAAATCTCCGGTCTCACCCAGAGCTGCAAGCAACTCTGTAACATGCAAAATGGGCATTGAGATCGAACGGACAATCATCCAACCGACCACAATGATCGCAATCAGCCCCGCCACTCCGATCACTATCATCAATGTTTGCAGGCTGTTAACGGCTGCAAATGCCTCAGACTCATCAACTTCTGCAAGCAGTGCCCACTTGAAGTCACCCACCGCTATCGTTGTATAGGCTGAAAGAACAGAGTTACCCAAATGGTTGACAATCACCTCTGTACCGTCATGCCCCTTTAACGCAGCATGGGCCGCCACGGTATCTACCTTGCCTTTCTCGGGATTCTGAAAAGAGGTCATTACCGTGTGGTGTTCCGGTTCTAAATAGGAGTCTGAACGCATCAACAGATCTTCACCAATCAGATAGGTTTCACCGCTCTCTCCCATCCCCTCTCTCTGCGACATGATGGCATTGATACCCTCCAGTGAGAGCTGTAGGGCTACAACCATTTCAACCACACCATGGTGTTGAATGGGGTTGGCGATAAAGGCTGCCGGTTCACCCTTTGAGGGGGCATAAGGGGCATAATCAGCAATCCCGTAATGCTTCGTCTCCAGGGTGCGCTGAACCAGTCGCCCCAGATTGGTGTCGCTATAGGTGCCGTTGACCATATTGGTCTGGTAGTCCGCCTCCTGGGTAGCGGTATAGAAGACATACCCATCGGGGTTAATCAGAAAGATGTTGTAGTAGCCATATTCGTCAATATATTTGGCGTAAAACTCCTTCTCTTCGCCTTCCACTTTAGGGACAAACACCTCAGCCACGTCGATCTCACTGAGGATCGCCCAATGCCCCCCCAGCACATTCAGGGGTGCATAGGCTGAAAGCACTGGTTTACCCATGTAATCTGTTATCACCTCTGCAGCAGTGCCCCCACGGAGTGCCGCAGTGACGGCACGGGTCTCTATTTTTCCCGATTCAGGCTCTCTGAAAGAGGCCACTACAGAGTGATTCTGCAGATCCCGATAGGAGTCTGAACGCATCAGATGGTCAGGCCCGACCAGGTAGGTCTCTCCGGTCTTTCCCAAACCTGCTCGCTCACTCATTATTGAGGTGATACGATCAATCGGTAGCTGAAAGATCAATACTCCGATGGTTTTTCCTTTTTCAACGATGGGGCTGGCAATAAAACCGGCTGGTGCATCATAGGAGGGGAGATACTGAGAAAAGTCATCAAAGACCACCTCATCGCTCTTTTCCAGATCCTGTGCTGCGCGAAACACGCGCCCAATTCCTGAATCAGCATGTGGGCCATCTTTCAACGAGGTTGCAAAATCACTCTCCTTGTAAACGGAATAGACGATCTTTCCCGTCTCTGCATCTACCAGAAAGAGGTCATAATAACCAAACTCTTCGATATACTTACGGAAGGTGGGGTGAATTTTCTGATGGAGCTGTGAATATGCCGAGTAATCCTTGGCGTTATCCATTTTGTGTTTTTCACCCAGAGGGTTGGGGTTTTTCACCAGGTAGTTGTACTGCATCACCGTTGAACCATCATCCAGACGGATCAATGCTGCCGTATCAATCTGTTTTTTCCCATTCTGACGCAGATACTCCGGCTTAAACTGTGACTCATAAAACTGCATCAAAGCCTCTTGCTCAAGCTGAATATCTCCCCCAAGCATCGTATCCTCTTCAAATGCCGAGAAGGTCTCTTTCAACTGCTTCATTGTATCCACCACCGAATGGTTAGCGGAGAGTGTTGATACCTGTGACTTTACTGTATTGAAATAGGACTCGATTGCGGCCTTTTTACCATCACGAACCGCTGTCAGTTTATTGAAGGCCTCTTGTCGCAAGGTCGCGACAGTCTCAGCCAGGACATTCATATCCCCTTGACGGTCCTGAAAAAAACGGCTGATCTGATCCCGCTTGATGCCCCGAACCGCCTCCAGTTGATTAAATGATTGCACCTCTAGTGCATCAGAGGCCTGTTGTAGTGAAATTACTCCGATAATCGAAAACGGGATGATCCCGACCGACAGAAAGGCGATCAGCAGTTTCTGTTTTAGCTGTATGTGACTGAACATGGCCCCCCCCCAGGAGTGTTTATTTTTGTAATTATCTTTCTATTTTTCAGTATACCAACACTCTCTGACAAAACAGTATTTTTTTCAAGCCAGTGTTTTTCCTAACTCCAGAATCAAATCCATCGTTAACTCAGCCATCGGGGCTAACTGCCCATCATCATAGCTATCACAAACGACCTTTGCCTTCTCTGTCAGTTCTGGAAAACCAAACGAAGAGCCGCTCCCCTTGACGGAGTGGGCGACCTCCTTAATTTTCTGCCAATCTTTTTCTGTAACTGCATCGATGAGAAGCTGCCTGTTTTTTGTAGCACTCTCTCTGAAGATTGCCATCAGTTCATCATCCACCTCCTCATCCGCTGTAGTTACCACTGCTTCAACAGGGGGCTCATGGGTGATCTGAACACTCGTTCCGGCAGTAAATCTGCCGTAGTCACGTTTCCAATTATGGCTTAGCATTCTGGCCGTTTGCTGGATCTCCTGTTGATAAAAGGGTTTCTGAATATAGAGCACGCCCCCCCCCAACTGATGGTTAATCTCATTCAGGTCTGTATCTGAGTATGCCGTTACGAATACGATATAGATTCTCTCATCAAGTTCACGTAGCGCCTTGGCAGTCTGTAGCCCATCAATACCGGGCGGCATACGCATATCTATAAAGGCCAGTGGGAAAGGGTGGCCTTGTTGCAGTGCCTTCTGTGCCAACTCAACCCCCAATAGCCCTTGATTGGCTACCGTCAGTAAAAATTCTTCTGGAGAGGAGTCTGCTGCGGTTTTACCCGCGATTTTCGCAATCAAGTGTGAATTTCCACTCTCATCCTCCCACTCACCGCCGAGCACTCGTTGGTAGAGTTCCAGAATACTCTCTTCATCATCAATCACCAATACTGGGCAGAGCGCCTCTCCACCACATTTCTCATACTCTGACGACTGCATTGACTCTGCTGTATCTGTAGCACTGTGATTCAATGGCACTACCTGAGCGGGTTTGAGGTATTTCTTCAACGTCTGTTGTAGTTTGGTTTTATCAATTGGCTTTTGTAAGAAGTCGTTGGCACCGGCATCAAAAAACTGATCACGGTGTTTTTGCATGACATTGGCCGTCAATGCTGCGATGGGGGTCTGATTTCCCTGCTCACGCAACAGGCGAGTTGCTTCCAGCCCGTTCATCACCGGCATCTGCATATCCATTAAGATCAGATCAAACGGCTGCTGGTTGGCTATTTTGACCGCCTCTTCACCATCATTGACCACAGTTACTGTGACCCCTAATGATTTGAGCATGCGACTCTCAAGTAGCTGTAGCTCCGGGGTATCCTCAACCACCAGTACTTCACCTGTAAAGTGGTTAGGTATGATGGATAGAGCCTCATCCCCCTCTGTGCAGTGAACCAGCAGTTCACTCTCTCTATAAGGTAACTGAAGGGTAAATATTGAGCCTTTTCCCTCCTCGCTATCGACCTCTATGGTGCCATCCATTAGCTCTGTCAGCGCCTGGGAGATGTGCAGACCCAAACCCATACCCCCATATCGTCGTGAGATACTGCTGTCTGCCTGTTCAAAGGGTTGGAATAACCGGCTCAGCACATCAGGAGACATACCAATACCACTATCCTCAATCGAGAAAATGAGTTTATCCTCGTCTCGCCAACAAGTGACGGTAACACTCCCCTGCTCAGTAAACTTGAATGCGTTGCTGAGGAAGTTCAGCAAGATTTGACCGATACGCTTATAGTCGCCCCAAAGCTGAAAGGGGGGGTCCACCCTCTGCTCAACCTTGAAATGAAGACCTGTATCCTGTGCTTGCAGGGCAAACATCTGCTCCAGCTGCTCCAGCAGCTCTGTCAAACAAAACGGGGCAAGATCAATCTCAAACTTCCCCGCCTCCATCTTCGACAGGTCAAGGATGTCATTCACCAGCGCAAGTAACGCCTCACTGGAGTGTGCAATATTCTGTAGCGACTTCTTTTGCCCCTGATCCAGGGTACTCTCAGATAAGATCTCACTATTTCCCATGATAACCGTCAATGGCGTGCGCAGCTCATGGCTCATAGAGGCAAGGAACTCATCTTTTGCCTTTGTTAATCGCTCGCTGTTTTCAATAATCGCTTTTTGTATCGCTTTATCCGATTCTAAAAGGTTGGCTCTTTCAACTTCTCGAATCAGCAGATAGGCCAGCCAAACTGTGGTCAACAGTGAAAGCAACATCACCACAAGTTTGAATTGAAAACTGATCAGAGCTTGAGTAGAGACTTCTTTAGATGAGGATAAGATATCCCGCACGACCTGATCCTCAACAATCTTGAGGATATCTACTTTCTGGGTCATCGCATCGTACCAGAGAGCCGGATTGACTTTCACCTCATCACCGACGGGGGTCTTCAGCGCCAGCTTTCTCATCGGTCCGGCCACATTAAACTCATTTGACTGCGCCTTCTGCTGATAGAGTTGTACGCTATTATTGGAGCCATACTCAAGAAATTCATGCAGTGTATACTTTTGCATTGCCATTGATTCAATAAGACGTACATAGGTGTCCGATGAAAATACCCCTTGCGTCAACACCCCGGTTAAAAGTCCACGCTCAACCCCCACCTGATCCTTATGTTGCAGATAGAATCCATAGGCCGCCAGATACTCTTTGGTTAGCGGATGATGGGTTAAACCGGAGATCTCATCCAGGGTCGCCATAACCAGGTTGCTGAGTGCTGTGTACCACGCCATAGACTCTGAAAACGAGAGGGTGTGGCTATCGATCTGCTCTCGCATAAAGCTCAACTCATCCAGACTGGAGATCAACTCATGGACCAGAGGCTCAAAATCAAACTCATAATCTGAAAAGTTAAAGTCTGAAAGGGCATGGATCAGTTTTTCGGAGGCTTGATCTGTATCCAGTCGCTGCCCCTGTAGCTCTGCGTCAAACAACCTACCCTGACTGCCCAGGAACCCACTGGCTGTCCCCCGCTCTTTCTGTAGTTCATGAATCAAATTGCTTAGGTGAGTCGTCAGGTAGGCTAACCGGTCCAGCTGCCGTGACTTAACCTGATAACGAAAATCTTCAGCAATATTTTCAACATTGAAATAGAACAGCGTTAGAAAGGGCAAAAACGCCAATAACAGTAATTTTCCACGCAGTGTCAGAAGGCTTGAAAGGTGGTTCAACTCATTTCTCCGTATCTACGTTCACATAGACCCTGCACCAACAGAATCTCCCCAATAAAGCTTATAAATAAACTATGCTGATCCATTCCCGGCATTCAGCATCTTCGAAAATAGCTGTGCAAAATCTTTAAAATCAGACAGATGATGCCTACAGATCTGATGAACAATCCTCCAGTTGATCACCTCATAATTGTGGACTGCTATATTTCTGAACCCTACCGCCTTACGCATTCTCTCACTCAGTGCCTGATCCAGTATTCCACCCGTTTGAAGCTGCAAAAAGGCCTCTCCCATCGTTTGTGGAGGTGGCATAGAGTGACTTGCAATAAAGTGAGCTGCAATATCAACACTCAACTGCACCGCCCTCGTTAAATTCAATGCAACAATATCTTGATGATCCAGACTCTCTTCCAGCACATCCAGTTGCACAGGACAGCGCTCTTCGATACGTTCCACACAATGGCGCAATGATTCCAGCTTTTCAGCGACTAGCTCCCGATCCATGCCGCTCTTCTCTCAGCCAAAATTCTTTTCCGATAGGGCATAAAATCAGCTTGATCAAACAGGTGTTTACTCAGCAGCCTTCCATACTCTCCATCACTACCCAACAACCGCTCGCCTTTTTTTAGAATCTGCCCCAATAACGGCTCTCCGACTACGGACAAATCAATCAGATCAACGGGACGGCCCGATATCAACGCAATCTGCCCTATCAATCTCATTCGAAGTTCAGAAGAGATCTTCTGCTCCATTAACACGGCGAGATCTAAATCACTTTCTACCACAGCCTTTCCCTCCGCCACAGAACCAAACAGAAGGGCAAGACGCACACCGCCCTGCTCTTTCAACAGCTCAATCAACTCATTTCTTAACATCAAGTTACGATACCATAAGCACTCACCACAAGAAATAACAATGCAGACATTGAATGAACTATTGATGGCAGTTGAATGGTCGGGCATTGAAGATATTGGACGCTATGGGCATTAAGGATTCCCCAGCTCATCGATGAGTGCTTGAGCTAATGCTGACACATCAGCAGTCTGATTAGCATCGATTGCATCACAGACCTCTATCCCGAGTTGGGTTAGCTTAGGAAAGCCAAACGATACAGCACTGCCTCTGACAATATGAGCCACTTTACGTACTTTATCCCACTCTTCAGCTTTATATGCTTGAACCAGTTGTTCATTCAGCACGATGAGTCTACCAATAAAGAGTTTCTGCAAATTATCATCAATATATTCATCCACTTCAGGAGAGAGCTGACTCACTGCTTGAAGTTTCCGATCTTTAAGCCGGCGAGGTTTCGTTCTGTCATTTTTTATTACAGAGATCTCCTCAGCTCTTCTTTCTGTTTTACGCCGATTCTCAATCTCCAGCTTATCTAACATGTTACGATCTTGATCTAACACTAGATATTGATTTAGAACTCTCCTCAGCTCTTGACGATCAATGGGTTTACCAATAAAACCATTGCATCCCGCTTGATCAAATGCATCACGGTGCTTCTGCATTACATTCGCTGTAAGTGCAATAACAGGAACTTGATTACCCTCTGATCGTAAAGCCCTGGTTGCCTCAACTCCATCCATTACAGGCATCTGCATATCCATCAGTATGAGATCAAATGAGTGCTGTGCGGCAAGCTCAACAGCCTCTTTCCCATTGTTTACAGTGGTCACATCTAACCCACATTTCTCCAGAATACGTCGCTCCAACATCTGTAACTCTGATGTGTCTTCCACTACTAAAACAGACCCTGTAAATTTCTCATCCAGTACTGAGTACTCTCTATTACCCTCCTTAGTATTATTTACGGCAATGTCACTTTTCTTGTAAGGTAACATCACTGTAAAAATAGACCCTACCTCTTCTTCACTAGAGACCTCGATAGTTCCTTCCATCAACTCAGCCAAATTGTGTGAAATAAAGAGTCCCAGTCCACTCCCCCCAAAACGGCGAGAGATAGAGCCATCGGCCTGTTCAAAGCGTTGAAAGAGCTTTTCAATAGTAGAAGGAGACATACCAATACCACTGTCTTCTACAGTAAAAATCAGCTTATCTTCTTTTACGTCAGAGGTGAGCTTTACGCTTCCACCACCTTCAGTAAACTTGAGAGCATTTCCAACCAAATTAATTACAATCTGTGCCACCCGCTGGGAGTCCCCCATCAGTAAGTATGGTTCGTGGTTTTTTTGAATAGTTTGGAATTTTATACTCAGATCCTGGGCACGCACTGTGAACAGGCGATCTATGTCATCTAACAGTGCTGAGACCTCATAGGGCACCTCATCAATGGTGAACTTTCCTGACTCAATTTTAGAGACATCGATAATGTCATTGACTAGAGCCAGTTGTCCTCGCCCTGCCGACTCAATGGATCGAATTAGCTCAGCCACCTCAGGATCATCTGTTTTTTCTGCAATAAACTCGCTGTTTCCAATAATCGAAGTCAATGGTGTACGCAGCTCATGGCTCATGGATGCGAGAAAATCATCCTTAGCCTGGTTCGCCATTCGTAAAGATTCCTCAGCCTCACGCAGAGCAGTAATATCAGAATTAGTTCCCACCATACGTATAGCTTGACCATTTTCATCCCTTACAGCAAAGCCTCGGTCCAAAATAGTTAGATAGTGACCATCCTTATGGCGTATTCGATAAATGCTCTCATAATATTCTGCACTTGCATTTAAATGGTCCTGCACACTGGCATAAGCTGACTCCAAATCATCCGGATGCACCCGATCACTCCACTCTTGTAGTTCATCACTGATTTCATCCTCTTTATATCCACGCATAGATTTCCAAC
>DUYW01000093.1 GCA_013349825.1 Gammaproteobacteria bacterium
GGTCCCCGAGACACACTATGCGGCGGTAACCGAGTGGGTCGAGCAGACCCGACTCAAGGGACGGCTGGTCTACTACCGTATCCGCCCGCAACAACGCAGTGCGGCAATTGATCTGCATGCCAACTCTCTGGTGCGCAAACTGAGCATCAAACCAGACTCCAGCTTCTATCCCTGGCTAGAGCAGGAGCTGGCGAAACGCTTCGACTACGCCTGCTGCAACACCCTCGACCAGTTCCGACGTGAACAGCGTGCGATAACACTGCGGGGGCAGACCAAGGCGGGTGGGGTGCGCCATGAGAAAGATGACCGCCACCGCATTGATGATCGCCGCCGCTATGTGCTGGGCTGGAGTAACCAACAGAAGATTGAGGCACTGGAACGTCTGGTAGAGAGCCTAGAGCAGCAGATGCAGCGCCTCTCCGGTGAGATCAGTACCATTCAGGCAGAACAAAAGCAGGGGCACCAACAGCTGCAACAGTTGGCGCAGATTGGAGAGTATCGAGACTTTAACGAGATCCACTGGCAGCCCCTTGCGATAGAGATCAGCCTGCTGGAGGAGGAGCACCAATCCCTGCAGGCCTCATCGGACCTGCTACAGACCATCAACCAACAGCTTGAAGAGCTGGAGCAACGTCTGCAGCAGCGCGAGGAGAAGCTCGACCGGGAAAAACGGGCCGTAGCCACCCATGAGCTAAAGCTGGAGCAGTCCCATGAACTGTTGACAGAGAGTGATACGATTGTTCAGAGTCTAGACCCACAACAGCGTAAGACGCAGTTCAGCCAGCTGGAAGTGGCGCGTAGCGAAGGGCTGGAGGAGCACACCCTCACCGTAGAGTCCTGCGCCACACGCGAGAAAGAGCTGCGCGGCTGGCTACAGGCGAAGATCGACAAGCTCGACAAAGAGATCCAGAAGCTGTTCCAGAAGGTGATCGCCGCAATGCAGCAGTACCACATCGACTATCCACTGGAGACCGAGGAGCTGGATGTGGGGATTGAGTCAGCCGAGGGGTACCGTGCCTTGTTGCAAGCACTACAAGAGGATGACCTCCCCGCCTTTGAGGCCCGCTTCAAACAGCTACTGAATGAGAACACCATCCGTGAGGTAGCCAATTTTCAGTCACAGCTGGGGCGTGAGCAGCAGACTATCCGCGAACGCATCGACCGCATCAATCAGTCACTCAACCAGATCGACTACAATCCGGGGCGCTACATCGTACTGGAACGACAGAACAATGGTGACCCTGAGATTCGCGAGTTCATGCAGGATCTACGCAGCTGTACTGAGGGTGGATTGACCGGATCAGAGGAGGAGCAGTACTCCGAGGCCAAGTTTGCTCAGGTAGAGAAGATCATCCAGCGCTTTCGCGGACGTGAGGGAAGCAGTGAACTGGATCGACGCTGGACCCGCAAAGTGACCGATGTGCGCAACAGCTACCTCTTCTCCGCCTCCGAGCGCTGGCGTGAGGATGATCGCGAACATGAACACTACACCGACAGTGGTGGAAAATCGGGCGGACAGAAGGAGAAGCTTGCCTACACCGTGCTGGCCGCCAGCCTCGCCTATCAATTTGGGCTGGAGTGGGGGGCAACCCGCTCCCGTAGCTTCCGCTTTGTGGTAATCGATGAGGCCTTCGGGCGCGGCTCAGACGACTCTGCCCGTTTTGGTCTGGAGCTGTTCAAACAGCTCAACCTGCAGCTGCTGATCGTCACCCCGCTACAGAAGATCCACATCATCGAACCCTATGTCGCCTGTGTTGGCTTTGTCCATAATGAGGAGGGAAGAGAGTCGAAGCTGCGCAACCTCACCATTGAGGAGTATCGTACAGAGAAGGAGCAACACCATGAAACTATTTGAAGCGCTGGATAACCTAAACAGCGACGTGCTAAAAACGCGCATTTACCAGCTCGGAGTCACCCCAAAAGAGTGTCCCACTCGAAAAGATGAGCGCGTTCAATTTCTCTACAAATTCCTGCTCTCCAGACGGCTTGACCCCTTTGTTCTGCAACTCACGGATAAAGAGCGCACCATGATCGCCGAGGTTGTCCACAACCAGCATGGGCGGATAGTAGAGTCCCAGTTGGTGGCCCGTTTTGGCTCACTCCCTCAAGGCTATACTCAAGAGAAACGTCACTATGGGTATAGGAAACCCGTTAAAAAAATAGCGAGTGTCATCAGCATATTCTACTTTAACGACATCATCCCACAAGAGCTCTGTGAGCGCTTATGTGAACAGCTTGAGAAGCCAAAGACAGACTACATCAAAACCACTGAGAGCAGCATACTCGCTAAGTTTTTAACCACAGTGGATGATGATCGCCACAATGGCCTGCCACTATCTCAACGTGATATGGAGATCTGCGCTCGCCAAGAGATCTACTCCCTGTTACGGCTGGTCGATCAAGGCAAAATCAGCATCAGCGAAAAGACCTTGAAGCCCACTGCAGCCTGCATAAAAGCGGTTCATGCAACACTCTATGAAGGTGACTTTTTCTCAGAGGCCGACGAAAAGAAGGACTATACCAATGACACCCTTTCACCCATCCGCAGCTTTATCTGGCCGTTATTGATTCAGAGCGGAGGGCTTACTCGACGGGTTGGCAAAAAACTGACTCTCAGCACTCAAGGGAAAAAAGTACTACAACATCAAACACCCTATGCCGATGCACTGAAAACAATCTACAGTGGCTGGCGAAAACAGGGAAAACTGGATGAATTTCTGCGGGTGAATCGTATCAAGGGACAGACAAAACGGGGCCGTGGGCGGTTTGTCGGCCCGCAGATGACCCCTCCCAGCCTGCGGCGGCTGCAGCTGGAAGAGATTCTGCTCTCCACCCCAACGGATGAGTGGGTACAGGTTGATGAGTGGATGCGCTTTGTTCGCAGCAGCACCCCCTTCTTTTTAGTAAGCGAAAACCCGTACGTGCTCTATCTAGTCGACAGCAACTACGGCAACATTAACCATAACTTCAAGGTACTGGAGGGGCGTTATATTCTTGCCTACCTGTTTGAGATACTCTCCACGCTGGGTATGGTTGATTTAATCTATAGCGCCCCACACGATGTGCGCAGTGACTACTACGATACTTGGGGAGGCGATGATTACAGCTATCTGAGCCGGTATGATGGGCTTGGATGGTTTCGCATCAACCCGCTGGGAGCCTACTGTTTGGGTATTTGTACAGAGTATCAACCAGCCGAACACGCCCTCCCCGCCCTACTCCATCCTCTGGATGAGGGCACAGGCTTCACCCTGTTGCGCAAACCAGAAGCGCATGAACAGCTCCTGCTGGAACCGTTTACCACACAAAAACCGACCGAGATTGGGCAGCCACTCCTCTTCGATATGCAGCAAGGGCTCAGCGCCATTGAGCAGGGGAACAGTCTGAATGAGGTAAAGGCTTTGCTAGAGAAGGAGTCTGACAGCAAACTCAGTGACGAAATGGAGGATTTTTTCGACAGCCTAAAAATGCGCACCGAGTCTCTCCATGAAGGGGAAGCTGCACGCATGGTTGAATGTGCCAGCGAGCATCTTGTGCAACTTCTGACAAGCGCCAAAGAGACCTCAAAATTCTGTCTCTTTAGCAACAAAAAAACGGTGGTTGTCGCTGAAAAATCCTACCGCTCCTTCCTCAAAGGGGTACGCACTTTAGGATATCGAATCAGCCCGAAAGGGGTTCACTGATGAATGAGCAGAGAGAACAGGCAGGTGGGGTCGATATTGCGCAACAGCAGGAGATTGAGAGACTACTACAACGCTACAATGTTGATACATCCATCAGTAACAGCCCCTACGCCGCCGATGACCTACGTAGAATTACAACCACTCTTCCTCAAGCCGCCCTTAAACTAGACCCTGAGATCATCTCTTTCTACCTTCCATGGAGAAAGAGTGTTCTGTTAGCGATTAAAAGAGACTTTATCGATGAAGCATCTAGGTCCAAACACGGCCCCCCCTGCAAAGAGGAGCAGGAGATACTGAAAACTGAAATCATACTCACCTGTCTCACACTCAGCCACCCAGTATCAGAACTTTGGTTGCAGCGTAATCAGTGGATCCTCGACACCGTTGATCAGGATCATTTCGCCTATGGGGCTACATTTGTCGCTGCCTTCTATTTTTTACAGGGCGATGCTGAAAAGGCACTACAGAAATTTGAAGAGAGCCGAAAGTCAGCCCCAGGTCAACCTTACATTTTTGGACTGCCGATCATTTTTTCTCTACTGGCACGAATTGCACAGGGTGGCATCCAGAATGAGACCGCACTGCTGGAGGAGTCGCAACAGCTTCAAAAGGGGCTATCTGCTGCCTCACCTCTACTCCCAATCCTAAAAATTCTCTCTGATTTCAGTAAGATAACCCTACAAAAGATAACCCTACAGCAGTCCATCTGGCTTCACCATGAACCACTCACGACAGATCACTGGCACGACCTGTTTCAAGCGCTTGCCCTCTATTGGCTGGAGCAGCCGATTGAAGAGCGGCTCATCCGCCGTCTGTTACGCCATAACCAACAGTGTGGCCTTAGCTACGACTGGTACAGAAATGAGTGCAGCACACTGCTGCTGGCTCTGGGGGTCGAACGGACAAGGATAACTCCAAATGTTTTTGAAGCCGATCCTGCCGCTATCCTCCCCACCCTCTACCGAAAGAAGAGTCCATGGAAACAGCAGCTCAATCTGCTGCAATCGGTATCAAAAATCTTCACCGCAGGCCCCGCAACAGAGAGCAATAAAGCACCCAATACGACAGAGACTCGCATGGTCTGGCTGATTCACGGTGAAGACCAAGCTATCGAGTTCAGCCCCAAAGAACAGAGACGCAATAAAAAAGGGTGGAGCAAAGGACGCAAGGTGGCACTGAAACGACTCCATGAACAGCGCTCTAACTTTAACTACCTCACCATGCAGGATATAGAGATCTGTAACAACATGGAGGTAGAACATCACCGCAACTATAGCGGCTATCCAGAGACCCGCTACTCTCTCTGCGGCGAGAATGTGATTCGTGCGGCCATCGGCCACCCAGCCCTGTTTTTTGATGATGGTCACACCCTACACGGACCGCTCACCATTGAGGAGCGCAATGCTCATCTGGAGGTGAAGGAGATCCCACAACAGCAGCAGATTCACTTCGCCATCCACCCCTACCCAGCAGTGGCATTCAGCGATTACCTCTCCTCCTTCCGTGGCTATTTCCAACCACCAAACCGCTTCATCATCACCCACTTCAATGATGGACAGTTGGCCATTGCCAAAATACTCTCCCAACAGGGCCTCACCACCCCTGAAGAGGCGCGACAAGAGGTCGCCAATACCCTCTCCAGCATGGCCCCGATACTCTCCATCCACTCCGATGTAACCACCTCCAGCACAGAGGTGGAGGGAGATACCACTCCCCACCTTCACCTCTCCCCAATCGCAGGCGGCAGTGGCGGGTTTCAACTCTCAATCTACTGTTATCCATTTGGTGAAAAGATAGGGGAGAAGGGGCCTTACTTTTCCCCAGGCAGCGAACACGCCAGCATTCATATCGAGATTGATGGCAACGCTGAGAGCTGTCAACGTAACCTGCAGGGGGAGGTCGAAGCAGCCAACCAAATTATTAAAGAGCTGAAACTACCCGACTCAGATATCCCCTGGCAGTGGATCTTGGATGACCCAGAAGATGCTCTGGAGCTGCTCTCTACCCTGCAGCAGATGAAGGAGCCGATGGTGGTTGCATGGCCCGAGGGGAAGCAAATCACCCTGCTACGTGAGTGTGACAGCAAGCAGATGAGCCTATCATTCAGTAAAAAACAGGAGTGGTTCACCCTTGATGGGACACTACAGCTGGAGGAGGGGGAGGTGATCGAGATGAAGAAGCTCCTCACCCTGCTACAGCAACGTCCAGGACGATTTCTACAACTCGACGATGGGCGTATCCTCAACCTGAGTCAACAGTTGAGAAGACAGCTGGATCGGATCAGTACACTCAGCCATGGCAACCGCATCCATCCACTGGCCAGCGCCGCTATCGAGGAGTCCACTCAGGAGATGGCGGTGAAAAAAGGGCGCGGGTGGCTCAAGCAGATCAACAAAATCGAGGAGGCCAACACCCTGCAACCTGCCCTTCCCGTCACCCTCGATGCCTCTCTACGAAGCTACCAGCTGGATGGCTTTGAGTGGCTCTCCCGTCTCGCCCACTGGGGCGCTGGAGGCTGCTTGGCTGATGATATGGGACTAGGCAAGACGGTACAGGCGCTGGCTCTGATCCTGCAACGTTGCGCAGATGGCCCCACCTTGGTCATTGCCCCCACCTCGGTCTGTAACAACTGGGTGGATGAGAGCCAACGCTTTGCGCCGACAATCAATCCGCAACTCTTTGGTGGTGGCAAGCGTCAGCAGATGCTCGACCATGCCGGTCCTCACTCTCTCATCATCTGTAGCTACGGACTGTTGCAAAGTGAGATTGAGCGGCTCAAGCAGATCAAGTGGCAGACCATCATTGCCGATGAGGCTCAGGCCTTCAAGAACAGCCGCACCAAGCGCTCCAAGGCGATGATGTCACTACAGGGGGAAATGCGCATCATCACCACCGGCACCCCGATAGAGAACCACCTAGGTGAACTCTGGAACCTATTTCAGTTTATCAATCCGGGGCTGTTGGGGACAGAGAAGCAGTTCAACCAGCGCTTCGCCATCCCGATTCAGGAGCAGAATAACGAGAGTGCTCGGCAGCATCTCAAATCGATCATCCAGCCCTTTATGCTACGCCGGCTGAAGCGGGATGTACTCACCGAGTTGCCGCCCCGTACAGAGATCATCCACAGTATCGAGATGGCACCGGAAGAGGCCGCCTTCTATGAGGCGCTGCGCCGTCAATCCATCGAACGCATTGCGGAGCCACAAGAGCACCCTGGACAGCTGCGAATCAAGATCCTGACCGAGATCACCCGCCTGCGCCAGGCCGCTTGTCACCCTAGGCTGGTACTCAAAGATAGCCCGCTGAGCAGCGCAAAGCTGCGGGCCTTTATGGAGATTCTCAACGAGCTGCGCGAAAACAACCACCGTGCGCTGGTCTTCAGCCAGTTTGTCGGCCACCTCTCGCTAATTCGTGAACAACTAGATAGCCAAGGTATCCACTATCAGTACTTGGATGGCTCCACCCCGGCAAAACAGAGAAAGATCGCTGTCGATGCCTTTCAACAGGGGGAGGGGGAGCTATTTCTGATCAGTCTCAAGGCGGGGGGGGCCGGACTCAACCTGACCGCTGCTGACTATGTGATCCACATGGACCCTTGGTGGAATCCGGCAGTAGAGGATCAGGCCTCTGACCGCGCCCACCGCATGGGACAGACCCGCCCGGTAACTATCTACCGTATGGTGGTGCAGAACAGCATTGAGGAGAAGATTATTCAACTCCACCAACAGAAACGGGATCTCGCCAACAGCCTACTGGAGGGGAGTGACCATGCTACACCTATCTCAGTCGACGATCTGGTTGAGCTGATTCATGGCAACCAAGCACCGCCCACATAAAGATACTCCGCTTAACCTTACCACTCCCCCACACCATGCGAATCGCACTCTATGATATCGACAGCAAAATACCCAATTTTGCCTTGATGAAGCTCAGCAGCCACTTTAAATCACAAGGGGATGAGGTATCCCTTCAGCGAAACCTGCAAGCAGTTGAGGCCGACCAATATTTCGCCAGCGTAGTATTCCACACAAAAAAGTCACAGAAACGTATTCAACAACTGCAACAGCTTTATGGAGATCAGATCACCATCGGTGGCTCTGGCATTGATCTACAAACCACCTTGGCGGATGATGTTGAATGCTGCTTCCCCGATTATGCCCTCTACAACCACACCCATTATGCACTTGGCTTCCTCACCCGAGGCTGCAACAAACGCTGCCACTTCTGCGTAGTCCCCCCCAAAGAGGGAGCGCTCAACCCCAATGCTGCAATCTTTGATGACTTTGTGCCCGAAGGGCAGAAAAATGTGATGCTACTGGACAATAACCTGCTCGTATCTCCCAATGCAAACAGCCTGTTGGAACAGATGATCCAGCAGGAGTACCGGATCAACTTCAGCCAGACACTGGATATACAGTACCTCAATGATGACAACTACCCCCTGTTGAAACAAGTTTACTCAATGAACTCTCGGTTTACCCGCAGGATGATCTACTTCAGCTGCAACAACAGAAAAACAGCTGATCTTTTTGAGAAGAAAAGGGAGTACATCAAGGGCTTTGGTCATAACCAGGTCACTGTCGTCATCATGTACGGCTTCAACACGCGCCTCTCCGAGGACTTCGCCATTCTCAAAAGGATGGCATCCCTAGGCGTGATCTCATTTGTACAGGAGTACCAACCGACTGTCGGGGGCAGCCCCTCTCGTACCCCAGAGGATTATTTTGATATGGATCTGGACGAGGTCAGCGCATTCAGATTCAGGAGCAACGGTCAAAATGGGGAAAAATTTTTTCGCTATCTGAACAGACTCTACCAACAGCAATATGGGCGATATTACCTCCCTATGCTGCAAGCAACCTATCGCTACAACAACAAACCAAGACTACAGTACTATCTGGACCGCCCTCATCTATTCAGTCGAAAGATGTACCATCATGAATAACACATGGTCCACCCCAACCACCATCCGCAGTCAGCTGCTTAAGCGCTGGAAGCGTGGAGATTTTCTCGCTGCGCAGATCACAGCCGAGGCGCTGTTCCCCCTGCACTTGCAGCTCAAGCGCCCCAACAGTCGCGATCTGGGGGAGCAGTTTGAGGCTGCACAACAGTGGATCCAGCAGCTACAGCAGCAGGAGGCGGGGGATCAGCGGGTGGGATACCGCATCCAGTGGCAGAGCATCAATCACCGTCAGGTCGGACGCAATGAGATCCCGGTTGCGGTCTGGTTTGAGCGGGAGCAGGATCTACTCAGCACTATTGGCAAACAGCGTGAGGCCGCCCGTTTTCATACCCTCTCCAGTGAACTGCTGGTACAGTTCCCAGAGCTGCGGGAGTGGGTTATCCGCTATCCTCACAAGCTGATCCAGTTTGAGACAGAGTGGCCACGCCTGCTCAAGGTGGTGGCGTGGATTCAGGCTCACCCCCGTCCACACTGCTATCTACGACAGGTTGATCTGGCTGGGGTCGATACCAAGTTTATTGAGCAGCACCGTGCGCTACTGAGCGAACTGTTGGATATTGTACTGCCCGCAGAGCAGGTTGACACCGATGCACGTGGAGTTCGGGCATTTGAGCAGCGCTATGGCTTTACCCCTAAACCCACACCGATCCGCTTCCGTATCCTTGATCCAACCTTAGCCATCGCAGGACTCACCGACATCAGCATACCGGTTGAGCAGTTTGCCGAGCTTCAGGTTGCTGTGGAACATGTCTTCATCACCGAGAATGAGATCAATGGGCTGGCCTTTCCTCCATACCCCAAAAGTCTGGTCATTTTTGGGCTCGGTTATGGGCTGCAACTGCTGCAACAAGTGGAGTGGCTCAAGCAACGCTCAATCACCTACTGGGGCGATATTGATACCCACGGTTTTGCCATGCTGGAACAGGTTCGCCACTATCTACCACAGACCCACTCCATACTGATGGAGAGGCAGACACTGCTCGACCACCGCGCCTTCTGGGGCGAGGAGCAGACACCGACTCAACGCACTCTGCCTCTACTGACCGAGGAGGAACAGGCTCTCTACCAGTTATTACTTAAACAGGAGCTTGCCCCCCAACTGAGGCTAGAACAAGAACGAATCGGTTACACTTCCCTCTGCCAAGCCTTGAGCAGACTGCAAAACCCAGAAGAGAACGGGTAACTACTCTGGCCCTTGGCGCG
>DUYW01000094.1 GCA_013349825.1 Gammaproteobacteria bacterium
TGTTTGAGTGTGACCACTGTCAGGGGCTTAGCGCTACGGCAATGAACAATATCCCCACTTCAGAATGGCACCAGTTTATTGCAGAGAGTGAACTACAGGTGATGGTATCCAACTACTTGAAAGTCAGCCATAAAGCGTAATTAAGAAAGCGTAAATCAGGGCATTTTGTTCGGCTGCTAACCCCGCTTGGTCAGTTTATAAATTCTCTCAACCAGAGAGGTAACCCCGTTTGGACAGCGGGTCCTGACCGTTGCTCAGATTTTCACTATGCAGTAATTCAATGGTGAAATGCTCCCCATAAAGTGCTCTCACCTCTTCATCACTGACGGCAAAGGGGGGTGGGCTCTTCTCGTGCTGAGGGTAATCTGTCGTCACCAGCAGAATCCGGCTACCAGCCGTCAACAGTCGGGCGGTGTGTGCGGCGTATCGTTGACGCATCTCTGCTGGCAGGGCAACCAGTGCCGCGCGGTCAAACAGGACGCGGCAATTACCCAGATCTTGGTGGGATAGATCAAAAAAGTCACCCTCTAACAGGGTCAGTGGACCACTTTGCCACTGTTTGAAGTGAGTTTGAGAGTGTTCTGATGCGCTTAGCTGCTGCTCTTTAAAAAAATCACGGATTGCGATATCACTCAGCTCAACCCCGATTACGGGATGTCCCTGTTCGGCAAGCCATACAAGATCAACACTTTTTCCACAAAGTGGTAACAGTAGTGGCTCACCGGGCGTTAATTCGAGTTCAGAATAGAACTTCAGTAGCCAGATATTTGGTTTCCCTTGATGAAACCCGATGCGCCCCTCTTGCCAGCGCTGGTGCCAATGATCCGCTTCCATCGTAAATAGAGTGAGGTTTCGTTACAGGTCTTCTGGTAGCTCTGGAAGTGGTACATCCCCATCGAAGATCAGGCTTTCACGACGCTGTAGGTAGGCATCACGCATAAAGCTATAGTTGTCAAAGCTTGCAGAGTCGAGCATATCTTTTGTTCCCAGCAGATTGGCTCGCTTGCTGATCAGCTTGGTTGCTTCAGCGGCAGTCTCTGCGTTGGTAGTGGATAGCTCCGAACTTGGATCAAAGAGGTTGGTCTCTCCGACCTCAACGGTATTGCCGATCCAGTACTCTGAGGCAAGACCTGCTGTATCACGCAGTGTGCTGGGGCCAAAAATAGGGAGTACAAAGTAGGGGCCACTCTCTACCCCCCAGACGGCAAGTGTCTGACCAAAATCTTCTTCATGTTTTGGAATATTGAGGTCTGAAGCGACATCAAACAGCCCGACGATGCCAATAGTTGAGTTGATACCAAAACGGACTGTGTCTGAAATGGCCTCTTCAAATTTAAATTGCAGTAGATTATTGAGGATGTTGAAAGGTTCGCGCAGGTTGCTGAAGAAGTTGCTGATACCGCGCTCAGCCGGGTCAGGCATAATAGAGCGATAGCCTTCAGCGACGGGTTTCATCAGATTTTCATCGAGTCCCTCATTGAAAGAGTAGATGCTACGGTTGTAGGACTCTAACGGATCGATATCCGGCTCTTCTGTTTCAGGAGAGGCAATAACAACCAGAGGCTCCAGAGTTTGAGTCTCTATGGCTTGGCTTTGGCTCCATGCAGACGAGAGGCCAATGAGCAGTGCAGTAAGGAGAAAAGGTTTTGGGATCATCATGGGCGTAGGCTGCAACAAAAATAGTGGAGAAAATGGTCGGTTATTATACAAGTCTTTTGTTGAATAGTGAATTGAAATAAGTCAAAAATGGTAGAAACAGTACGATTAATTGAGTCATGGGTGATGCCTCCGGGCAGTATTTTGGTGCTACTGCTGCTTGCACTGCTGTTGGCGGGCTGGTTACGCGGCTTTTCAAGGTTGTTGCTCTTTATTGCCACCATATCACTCTATCTATTGAGTACGCCATGGTTGGAGTTTGAACTGGCAAAGCGGTTGGAGATTATTCCACCGTTGCAAAACCCTGTTGAGCAGAGTGACGGGGAGCGGGTGGCAATTGTGGTTCTAGGAGGGGGGCGATACAGTGCAGCGCCTGAATTTGGTCAGGATGTGGTCGGTCAATCAACGCTGGAACGGTTACGTTACGCAGCCAGATTACACCGGCAGACAGATTTTCCACTATTAGTCACCGGAGGGGTGCCGTTGAATGAGGCCGTTTCAGAGGCGCAGTTAATGGCAGAGAGCTTACGCAATGACTTTTTAGTTGAGAAGGTTTGGCTGGAGGAGAAGAGCGTCAATACCTGGGAACATGGACAGAGGGTACCGCCAATCCTGAAACAGAAAGGGGTAACCACAATGATTCTGGTTACCCACGCCTCTCATATGTTGCGCTCACTGCGTGTCTTCCGCCAATCCTCAGTGTTGGGCGATATACAGATTATACCTGCCCCGACCGCCTACACCACAACCAGTGTGATGGATCGGGGCCTTGGCTTGTGGCGGCCGGCAGCCGGTGCATTAAGGGGCAATGTCCGATTTTTACATGAGTGGCTTGGCGTACTCTGGTATCAGCTGCGTTACTCGTAAATGAAGCTTTTCCGCAGCAGGCTCTCTATTCTCGGACAGCCACCTAGTATTCTGCTCAAGTTGTAATAGTGCAGTACAATAGGGGCTATGCAAAATAGTAATCAAACCGCTGAGTCGGGTGTCGCACCCCAACTGCCCTCTCTATTGGCAGCACCTTTTAAACTCGTTCCTGACCTGGTCCATACCCGGCTATTGGTTGCGCTATTGAATCACCTGTTTCAGCAGCAGCTACAAGAGGGGGAGCTCGATTTTCTGGAGTCGAAGACAGCCGTAATTCACCTGTTGGATGCCGGTGTTCAGTTTCGCTTCACCAAGGGGCGTGAACAGCTTGTGGCCCACTCCGGTGATGGACCTATTGATCTGATTATTAGTGGAAATCTTTATGATTTCATTCAGTTATCGGTTGGAGAAGAGGACCCGGACACCCTGTTTTTTCAGCGTAGAATCCATCTGGAAGGGAATGTGGAGCTGGGGCTGGAGACCAAAAACCTGATCTATGGGTTGGATATGGATGCACTCACGATACCGGCACCGCTGCGTACGGCCCTGGATAAAGCGATCAACTTCTATAGAAAGTAATCAATATTTGATGTGACTCATTTCCAATTGGCTTTGGTTGATGGCATGCTCTCAGTTTTTGTAAGGTATTGAGAACCCACCATGGAACTGGTCTGCCCGGCAGGTAACCTCCCCTCACTGAAAGCAGCGGTCGATAATGGAGCCGATGCGGTCTATATGGGGTTCAAAGATGACACCAATGCACGCAATTTTGCGGGCCTTAATTTTAATGATCGCGGCATTGGGCAGGGGATAGAGTACGCTCACAAAAAAGGGGCCAAGCTGTTTGTCGCGATTAACACCTTTCCGCAGCCCAGTGGCTGGGAACGATGGACTCAGGCGGTGGATCGTGCTGCAGAGAGTGGTGTGGACGCCGTGATTTTGGCCGATATTGGCATCCTCGACTATGCGGCCAACCGCTGGCCTGATCTCAATCTACACCTTTCGGTACAGGGTTCAGCCACAAATTATGAGGCGATCCGTTTCATGCATCGTAATTTTGGTATTCGTCGCGTGGTCATTCCCCGAGTGTTGTCGGCTTCTCAGGTACGTCATGTTACAGAGCACAGTCCGGTACCACTTGAATTGTTTGGGTTTGGCAGCCTCTGTGTCATGGTCGAAGGGCGTTGTCTGCTCTCCTCCTATGCAACCGGACGTTCCCCCAACACCTACGGAGCCTGTTCGCCCGGAAGTCATGTGGAGTGGATTGAGCAAGAGGATGGTGGCGTAGAGACCCGCTTGGGTGGAATTTTGGTAGACCGTTACCAGCCCACAGAGCAGGCGGGTTACCCCACTATCTGTAAAGGACGTTTTGAGGTACAGGGAAAAGAGGGGTATGCGATTGAAGAGCCGACCAGTCTCAACACCCTGGAGCTGTTACCAGAGATGATGGCGATGGGGATTGGGGCTATCAAGATTGAAGGGCGACAACGTAGCCCGGCTTATGTAGCGCAAGTGACACGGGTATGGCGTGATGCAATTGATGCCTGCAGCCGTAACCCTGAGAGCTTTCAGGTTGATGAAAACTGGAACAGACAGTTGAGCAAGGTGGCCGAAGGGGCGCAAACCACCCTAGGTGCCTACCACCGGTCATGGCAATGAAACTCTCACTGGGGCCGATCCTCTACTACTGGCCAGAGGAGCAGATTCGCCAATTTTATCGTGAAATTGCGGATTCGGCAGTGGATATCGTCTATCTGGGAGAGACGATCTGTTCCAAGCGTCGCTCTCTCAATCTGGAGCAGTGGATCGAAATTGGGCAGCAGTTGCAGGCAGCGGGCAAAGAGGTGGTGCTCTCAACTCTGGCACTGTTGGAGGCGGAGTCTGAGTTGAAAAGTCTGCGTAAAATCTGTGGTAATGGAACGTTTCTGGTCGAGGCCAATGATCTGGCAGCGGTCAATATCTGTGCCGAGCAGGAGATCCCTTTTGTGGTGGGCCACTCAGTCAATCTCTATAATCAGGGAACCATGGGGGTGATGGCCCGTTGCGGGATGAAGCGCTGGGTCTTGCCCGTAGAGCTTTCAAAAGAGACACTGCATGAGCTGCAGCAGCACCGTCCTGACGGGGTTGAGACAGAGGTGTTCAGTTGGGGAAAGATCCCGCTCGCCTATGCGGCCCGCTGTTACACCGCACGTCACTACAACCTTCCCAAGGATGATTGTCAGTATCGCTGCCTGGATGATCCCGACGGGATACTGCTCAATACCAAAGAGGGGCAGCCCTTTTTAACAATCAATGGTATCCAGACACAGTCTGCACAGCACAACAACCTGCTGGGGGTGATGGAGGAGATGAAGGCCGAGGGGGTTGATGTGGTACGAATCAGCCCACAGTCTCGGTTTACCCCGGAGATCGTACAGCTCTTTGATCAGCGCAAACGAGAAGAGATCACCCTTCAAGAGGGGATGGATGCAGCCAATCGCCTGTTGCCATTAGGTGGTGTGGACGGTTACTGGCGCGGAGAGGCCGGTATTCAGCCGACAGAGATTTAACAATTTGTCAGGGGTGTAATGGTCTGCACAAAGGGGGGCAGGAAGCCTGTCTGAGAGACACCCAAATACCTTCGGTGAGAGGTATAATCTGCCGATGCAATATCCTGAAACATTTGATGTCATTGTGATTGGCGGCGGCCATGCCGGTACCGAGGCGGCGTTGGCATCTGCGCGAATGGGGGTGCGTACCCTGCTGCTGACCCACAATATTGAAACACTGGGGCAGATGAGCTGCAACCCTGCCATTGGTGGCATTGGCAAAGGGCATCTGGTGAAAGAGGTGGATGCGCTGGGCGGCTTTATGGCGCACGCGGCAGATCGTGCAGGAATTCAGTTTCGTATCCTCAATAGCAGTAAAGGGGCCGCAGTGCAGGCAACCCGTGCGCAGGCAGATCGACAGCTCTACAAACAGGCGGTGCGCAACCATTTAGAGAATCAGCCCAATCTCACACTGTTTCAACAGGCAGCAGATGACCTGCTGGTTGAAGGAGAGCGTGTTACCGGAGTGGTGACCCAATCAGGAATCCGTTTTTCGGCCCCTACGGTGGTGTTGACGGTAGGAACCTTTCTGAATGGAGTGATCCATGTGGGTCTTTCACAATCCTCTGGTGGGCGGATGGGAGATCCCCCTTCGCTGAAATTAGCAGAGCGATTGCGGGCGTTACCTTTCAAGGTAGAGCGTCTCAAGACCGGCACACCACCACGAATTGATGGACGCAGTATCGACTATAGTCAGTTAAAAGAGCAGCCGGGGGATGATCCTGTCCCGCTATTCTCTTATCTGGGAAAGCCCTCGGAACATCCGCAACAGATCTCCTGCTGGATTACCCATACCAATGAACAGACCCATGAGATTATCCGCAGAGGGCTGGACCGCTCTCCAATGTATAGTGGGGTTATTGAGGGGGTCGGGCCGCGCTACTGTCCTTCGGTAGAGGACAAGGTTGTCCGCTTTTCCGAACGTGACTCCCATCAGATCTTTGTCGAACCCGAAGGGCTAACAACCCACGAAATCTACCCCAACGGGATCTCCACCAGCCTGCCGTTTGATGTGCAGATTGATCTGGTGCGTTCCATCAAAGGGTTTGAAAAGGCCCACATCACCCGTCCGGGTTATGCCATTGAGTATGATTTCTTTGATCCGCGCGATCTCAACCCCTCGCTGGAGACTCATGCTCTGCGGGGACTCTTCTTTGCAGGGCAGATCAACGGTACCACAGGCTATGAAGAGGCAGCTGCACAGGGGCTGGTAGCAGGGTGTAATGCTGCACTGCGTATACAAGAGAGAGAGGCGTGGTATCCACGGCGAGAAGAGAGCTATATCGGAGTAATGATCGATGACCTGATTACCCGTGGCACCAATGAGCCTTACCGTATGTTTACCAGTCGAGCAGAGTACCGGCTGCTACTACGAGAGGATAATGCGGATCTGCGGTTGACAGAGCAGGGGCGTAACCTGGGGTTGGTCGAAGATATCCGCTGGGCGGCCTTTCAGCGCAAGCGGGACGCGGTTGCCACAGAACAGCAACGGTTAAAGGGTCAGTGGCTGAGACCACAATCAATCAGCGGGGAAGAGGCAGAGCGGGTGTTGGGTAAACCGATGCGTCGTGAACATAGCCTGATGGACCTGTTGGCGCGTCCCGATGTCAGTTACCAGAAGCTGGTTTCACTGGATGTGGTGGAAGATCCGCAACTGCCAGAGGATGTGGTTGAACAGGTAGAGATTCAGGCCAAATATGCCGGTTATATCGAACGCCAGAGTCAAGAGATCGAAAAGAATCGCCGTCATGAAGAGATGAAACTCCCGCAAGCACTCGACTATGGAGAGGTCTCAGGTCTCTCCATCGAGATACAGGAGAAGCTGGCGCGCCAGCGCCCGGCAACACTGGGGATGGCGGGGCGCATCTCTGGAGTGACCCCGGCAGCGCTCTCACTGCTGCGTATTCATCTGAAGAAACATACATTGAATGGTGGTAACTAAAACAGCAGTAGATTGAGTTGCCCTCTACATCAAGTCATGGATGCAGGGACCTGGATGATTCGATGTTTTGGCAGTTCGTTCAGGTCGGCTCCGATTCCGATACCGGGGTTACCCTCCTCCATTCTCCGTATAGTACTCAATGAGGTGTTCATATTTGATAAAATTGGTGGGTGAGAGTAAGTCGGTCCAAGGAGTCAGGGATAGTTTATAAAACACTTCCAATCTGCAGTAAAATAGCTGTTGTTTTTTTACTGGAGAGTGGCCCGATTAATGGGGGTTAGCTATGACGAGCGTATTATCGATGGAGGAAGCTGCCCAACAGCTGGGCGTGATGCTGGCCCCAGAACAGCAGCAGAAACTGGAGCAGTACCTCGATCTGCTGATGAAGTGGAACAAGGTCTATAACCTGACGGCAATACGGGGTCGCCAGAAGATGGTGACCCACCATATTTATGACAGCCTCTCTGTAATCCCTTTTCTGCAAGGCAGTCGTTTGGTAGACCTGGGGAGTGGGGCGGGGCTGCCTGGTATTCCACTGGCACTGCTTCAGCCTGAAACGGAGGTGGTGATGGTCGATAGCAATGTTAAAAAGAGCCGATTTATCCAGCAAGCAATATTAGAGTTAAGTCTGCCGAATGCATCTGTTGTACACTCGCGAGTTGAACAGCTTCAGCCGGAGCAACCCTTTGACAGGGTAGTCTCCCGTGCCTTTACTTCACTGAGTCAGTTTCTGAGTCTGGCATCACCGCTTCTGGTCAGCGGAGGTCGGGCAATTGCGATGAAAGGTCGCTGGCCGGAAGAGGAGGGAGGGGAAGTGGTAGAGGGGTTTGAGTTGGATCAGGTGCAGCCTGTTGAGGTGCCGGGTCTCCATGCAGAGCGACATTTGGTGATTTGTCGGAAGCTTTAGATTAGATTGGAAAGAGAATAATAGAGTGAGCAAGATTTACGCAGTAGCCAATCAGAAAGGTGGTGTCGGCAAGACGACAACAGCGGTCAACCTTGCGGCATCACTGGGCTATTTTGAAGAGAAGGTACTGTTGATCGACTTTGATCCACAGGGAAATGCTACAACTGGGAGTGGCATCGATAAACAGGAAGTGGAGTGGAGCGGAGTCGATGTGTTGCTGGGGGATGTGTCGCTGGTGGAGGCCATTCAGGAGATGGATGGCTCAGGTTACGATCTATTGGCAGCCAATGGTGACTTGACGGCGGCAGAGGTTGAACTCTTCAATGTGGAAGATCGTCTGCACCGCCTCACCTCTATTCTTGAAACAGCCGATAAAAAGTATAGCTATATCCTGATTGACTGCCCGCCAACACTGAATATCTTGACCCTGAACGCCTTTGTGGCAGCGGATGGGGTTATTGTGCCGTTGCAGTGTGAGTATTATGCGCTGGAAGGTTTGACCTCATTGATGGATACGATGGATCGGGTACGTGAAACGCAAAACCCTGCACTGCAGCTGCAGGGAATTGTACGTACCATGTACGACTCAAGAAATAATCTGGCAGTAGAGGTCTCTGAGCAGTTGCTGTCTCATTTTGGCGAGCGGGTCTATGAGACCGTAGTTCCCAGAAATGTAAAGCTGGCGGAAGCGCCCAGTTATGGTCGCCCCATTATCTATTATGCGCCCTCATCGCGAGGGGCTTATGCCTATGTGGATCTTGCTGCAGAGATCCTGGAGCGGGCTGAAAAAGAGAAGAGGGACGAGGGTAATGCGTTGTAAGAGTGGTAACAAAATGAGTACTGGAGAGAGACGATAATGGCAAAGAGAGGGGGTTTGGGACGAGGATTAGACTCGCTGCTTGGGGCGGCTAAGGCACCCAAAGTATCGGTTGATGCCGGAAAAGAGGTGTCACCGGAAGAGGCAACCCGGAAAGCCGCTGTCAAAAAACGCAGTGTGAAAAAGGCCGCATCAAAAGCAACAGAAACAGCTCCGCAACAAAAGAGCCAGCCTGTGAGTGAGGTGGTGGATAGTGAAGGGTTACGCTCTTCTCTGAAGAGCCTGCCTCTGGACCTGATGCAGCGTGGTCAGTATCAACCCCGGCGTGAGTTTGATAAAGAGGCGCTGGAAGAGCTGGCCAATTCCATTCGTGCTCAGGGGGTTATTCAGCCCATTGTGGTACGTCCTTATGGAGAGCCGGGGCGTTATGAGATCGTGGCGGGCGAGCGACGCTGGCGTGCGGCACAGTTGGCGGGGCTGCAGGAGATTCCGGTGGTCATCAAAGAGGTTTCCGACCAGGCAACCATGGCGATGGCGCTGATTGAGAATATTCAGCGCGAAAACCTCAACCCTATCGAGGAGGCGACAGCACTACAGCGGCTGATCCAGGAGTTTGAATTGACACAGCAACAGGCGGCAGATGCGGTAGGGCGCTCGCGTACTGCGGTGACCAATCTGTTGCGACTGCTCCACCTCAATGCCGAGGTAAGGGTGCTGCTTGAGAAGAGCAGGTTGGAGATGGGACATGCACGCGCATTGTTGGGTCTGCAGGGAAAAGCCCAGAGCGATGCAGCGAAGCAGGTGGTTCTGCTGGGG
>DUYW01000095.1 GCA_013349825.1 Gammaproteobacteria bacterium
ATTTGAATTACGTCCATAGTGTCCAAGATCAAGGCGAAGATCGCAGCCAATAGCAGGCTATTAGCAAGGTTTTCAACGAAGATATTGGACGCTATGGACGCTATGGACGCTATGGACGCTATGGGCGTTAGGCATTTACACATGACTTATTCAGAGGTTCCTTAAGAGTGTTGCATAAAAAATGCCCCCTGAAAACAGGGGGCATCCGGTTTGCCAAGAGAGGAGGGTTCTCAGCTTACCTTACGCACTCTTTTTATCATTCCACTTCGCAACCTCGTTGTCCCAATCATCCATACGGACATAGGGGCTTTGACGTGGTTCATTGATCATCTCTGGTTCAACCTCAATCCCCATACCTTCCAGGTAGGCGGGTAGACCAATACGCTCAATCATCTCACCGGAACGCTCATGCTCAAGTGCATTCTCGGCAAAGAAGTCGACATGGTTTTCACTGATTTCGAGGAAAGCTTCGATACCCTCTTCGGTATCTACTTTCATGAATGGAACAATCACAGTGCCAAAGAGGTCACCAATCTTCAGTGTACGTTTACCCCCCATGAGAATGGTAATACCCTTGTCTTCGCCTTGTGCGAGAATGGCGTCGCCCTCTTTGCCGGCATACTGTTGGCTCAATGGGGCAACTACATTGATACAGTGCATACAGCGTACACACTGTTTATTCTCAATTTCGAGACTAGTGTCATCGTTGACAGTCATGCACTGACCAGGGCAACGGCTGGTGATGTTATCAACGACATATTTTATCCCTTTGTCGGCAACCATCGCCTTCCAGCCGTCTTGATTGATTCTGATCTCATCTCGCCAAGTACCGATTACCGCCATATCAGCACGCTGAATAGAGTTGGTACAGTCGTTTGGACATCCCGAGAACTTCCATTTCATCTTGTACGGTAGGGCGGGGCGGTGCATATCATCTAGGAAGTTATTAATGGTGGCACGCTGCAGATTCCCTTCATCAAAGCAGGACTGTTCACAGCGAGCCGCGCCCACACAGGCGACTGAGGTACGCACTGCGGGTCCGGCACCCCCCATATCAAACTGAAAATCCTCTGCTACATCCTTGAAGGTCTCAGCGTCATTAAATTTATTAAAGGCAACCTGAACACCTTCGGTGTCTGTACCCTGGAACATAATATCTCCAGATTGACCATGCATAGCAATGAGACCGGTACCAGCCTCTTCCCAGACATCACACATCTTGCGCAACAGAGCGCTATTGTAGTGGTTACCCCAAGGCGGCATGATGCGTATTGTATGGAATTCCAAAGCATCAGGATACATGACCTTACCCTGATCATCCTTCAGCTCTGAGAAGCGGGGGATAACACCACCGCCATATCCAATCACACCTACAGTTCCACCTTTCCAGTAACCGCGTCGGTTGGCGAAAGATTGTTCCAGTGTGCCGATTACACCCCGCATCATCTTCGCTTGTGCGGCATCACTTGCTGCCAGACGTTTCAGCCCCGATACGTAACTTGGCCAAGGTCCCTTTTCCAGCTCATCAAGGTTGGGGGTTGGGATGTCCAGAATGGGGCTGGCGGAATTGAGTTTGGTCTTTTCCTCAGACATATCATTGACTCCTGTGGGTTTAATTGGCTGCATGAACAGACACTTTTCAGTGCTCTGTATCATGCAGAGGTTGTTTTAGTTGTAACGGGGGTTGTAAGAGACCCATTCACCATCCCACTTGGTCTTTTGGTTGTTCTGATCCATTGTGGTAACGGAGTGGTCCGGGTGGCAGGTAACGGAAACAACACCCTCAGTATCTTCTGTGATTTGTGAACCATCTTTCATAATGGCGCCCCAAACTTTAATTGCTCTTCTCATGTGCGTATCTCCTGATAATTGTTAATCCATGGTATTGGGTGTAATAACCAACCAATGTAGTCAGGAATATAGACGAAGTTTGAAAAATTGTCAAATGTCAATTTATGAAAAAGTGTAATTATTTTGAATAAAGCCGACTATAACGGTCGTGAATGGAGTGTTGCGTGTCCAAAAGGGACTCCATCAAACTACTTCATGGATAAAGAAGTTAAGATTCCAGAAAGTATTATTTTTATATAAATTGATGATTTTAATAGAAAAGTTGAGTTTGTTTATATCCACTGAACAAGATAGTAGAGCATCACTCCCTCCGAAGAGCGTGCGGGACCCAGTACTCGGGCCGCATGACTGTTTTCAAGCTCAGCAGCTCCTTTAATTGCCGCCTCGAAGCTGTCCACAATCTGAACGCAGTTTTCTGGAAAGCGTTTGCGACGCTGTGTTGGGGTGTAGATTACTGCAATATGTTCATCTACCAGGTCAGAAAGTGGGTCAAGGGTGATCATGTCGTGGGGGCTTGCTGTGTTTTTAAAAGAGGAGCCAATAGTCGCTCAAACTGGCTGGGAGGAACATACTGGAGCACCTCTTTTTCTTGCTCGGAAATTGCGATATCCAGCCCCCACTGCGGGTAGACCCAATGTTCAACGCCGTTCTCCATGATAAAAACCTGGTTTGGCAGACCAAAGCGGCGTTGAATGATCTCTTTGGAGAGGTTAGATTTTGGGAGATAGGTGAGGCTATTGACCACGCTCTGTTCAACACCCTTCACCCCTTCATCACTGAGAGTGATTTTGCGACTGCCGTCCCCTTGGGTAGAGATCCGCGCACCTTGATTAATCAAGGTTGTCATCTCCTTCTCGTTGACCTGGATCTCGGCAACTATGCTGGCGCGAAGGCCACCAACAGTGACTTGTTGAAAATAGGCCTCGACCTTTGAGGGGGCACCTTCAGTCAGGAAAAGGGTGATCTCTGCAGCCTCTTTCCACTGCCGTTGTGCATCATCCAACAGACTTTCCCCCAGAGTAATGCCAAACAGCTGGCTATTGCCAGTAGTGGAGAGGGTAATGTCCCATGGTGTATTGTGCTGCGGCCCAACGGATTCATCCGGGATGAAAGAGGCTGCCAAAAAGAGCAGGGTGGTCAGAAGTAGAACAGCAAGCAGTCCGGTGCGTTGCATCATCTAGACCTCAACCACTTCGATATCTGTGGGGGGAGGGAATTTCTCAACCATCGATTTGGAGAGCTGTCCGTTACGGGAAAAATGTAAAGCTTCTGACTCCATCAGGATCAATGCCAGAATCGTTATCATGACGGGAAGGGTGACCACTGCGGCAAACGGGAAGACTTGTGAAAAGGCAACTTCACCGTAGAGGTGTACCGCGTACAGTGAGCTCAGTAGTGTAATAAGTCCAACAATCATCAGTAGTAGCAGGCGACTGCGGTTCATCGCAATGCGCCAATGACACTGCACAAACCAGGGGGCATTTTTGACCATCTGTTTGCCGTGGATCAGAATATAACTGAGCGCCAGAACGGAGACGACAGGAGTGACCATCACCAGTTGAGGGATTGATTTGATGATCCCCAGTGCAGAGATAAAGTAGAGAATATGGTTAACGATCAGGTTGGTCAGAAAGATCTCATGAGGGATCTTGCTTGCCTTGAGTTGGGCTTCATCAATATTGAATTTCATGGTTTAGTAGAGTGTCGTCAGCTGAAATAGACCAAAAGAGGCGACCATTATACCTGTAGTCAGGCGTACCCACTGTTGTTGCAGATGTTTGCTGAGTTCACCTGAGAAGAGTCCAAGACCAAACAGGGCAGGTAGCGTCCCCAGGCCAAAGCTACCCATAATCAGCGCACCGTACAAGATGCTCTCAGCGGACATTGCCCAAAGTAGTGCAGTATAGACCAGGCCACAGGGAATCCAGCCCCAAAGCAGACCGGCAACAATGGCCTGAGCGTTGGTGCGAATGGGAATCCAGCGTTGTGCTGTGGGTTCAATGAACCTCCAAAGGTACGCACCACCCTGTTCAATTTTAAGGATTGCCGTTGGCCAGAGACCGCTCAGATAGAATCCAAGCAAGATCAACAAGCTGGCCGAGAAGAGTGTCAGCAACTGGCGAACGATGATCGCGTCAGCGATAACGCCCAGTATATTGCCGATACTGGCAATCAGTGCCCCGGCTACCATGTAGCTGAATATTCGTCCGCTGTTGTAGGCTACTAGGTAGGTGGCGATATGCTGCTTGCGTTGCTGTTGTTCAATGCCAATGGTCAGTGCAGAGACAATGCCGCCACACATTCCAGCACAGTGGGTGCTGCCCAGTAGCCCCATTAAAAAGGCTGAGAAGAGGAGTGATTCTGTGAGCATAGTGTGCGAAGTATAGACATAAGCCAAAAGAGAATAAAAAAGAGTGCGTAAAAAAAGCCCGACACAGTCTATCTGTGCCGGACCTCTTAGGTAAATCAGAGGCTCTGCTGTTGTCTCAGGTTCAGAGCAGCAAGCTTCCTATGATTGAGCTAGACGCTACAAGCGGTCTCCTCTTCAACGTTACCTTTCTCGACCGCATCAATGGCCTTCTGGTCATGTTCGTTCGCAGGACAGCCACAGCTGTGGTCACCATTTGCAGCATGCAGGCGAGCCTGTTCCATGTGCCATTCTGCTACTTTGATATGTTGATCTACGTTCATATTATCGTTCCTTGTAAATATCGTGTTGGGTGAAAACCGCGCCAGTTATGATACAGTCGATATGATAAAAATCAAATTTAATGAAAGGAATCATTGTATGACAACGCTCTCTTCCCTAGATCCAGCGCATGCCCAAGAGGTGATGCGGTCCATTATTCAACGAATAGCTACGGGCCCAACCCTGAGCAAAGATGTTGATCAGGAAGAGGTTCGAATTGGGATGCGTGCAATTCTGGAAGGGCATGTGAGCCAGGTTCAGGCGGCCGTGTTTCTGATTGCACTGAGAATGAAACGAGAAACCGATGGTGAGAATTGTGGNATTTTAAGTGGTATTCAGGATCTTACCCATACAGCGACTGCAGCGGTGGATGAGGTAGTTGATATTGCAGATCCTTATAATGGTTATAATCGTACCTTACCGGCAGCCCCCTTTTTGGCGCCACTATTGGCAGAGCTGGGGATCCCCGCGGTTACNCAGGGTTTGGAGACNGTGAGCCCAAAGTATGGATTTACTCATCGACAGATGTTGCGTGCAGCGGGTGTAAATGTGGATTTATCGGTTGAGGCAGCGGCGGCTCAGTTGGGAGACCGTTCTAAGGGGTGGGCTTATATTGACCAGAAATACTCCTGCCCAATGCTGCATGAGCTGATCCCATTGCGAAACGAATTAATCAAGCGCAGTGTGATCACCACGGCAGAGGTACTGACGCGCCCAATTCGTGGCAGGCAGCAGACACATCTGATGACAGGTTATGTACATAAACCTTATGCGCCCATCTATGCAATGCTGGCACGACATGGTGGGTTTGACTCCGCACTGCTGGTGCGTGGTGTTGAAGGAGGGGTAACGGCATCTCTGCGACAGGCATCTACAACCTACCAGTTTATTGGAGAGCAACCTGAGGTGGCGGTTGAGGTAGATCCTGAGTCTCTTGGTATTCAGCATGACCTTCGTGCCCCAGCGATACCCGTTGGGGTCGAGGGTAATGAAGAGATCTCAAAGCGTGCTGCGGAGGCGGGCATTAAGGCGCTTGAGGGCAGAGAGGGAATTACCTTCGATACATTGTTGTTGAGTGCAACGCTTGTGCTACATCATCTTGGGCGCTGTGAAACACTGGAGCAAGGGGCGGAGCTGGTTCGGGATGTGCTCAAGAGTGGCGGGGCGGCCGGGCGAATCTGATGCAAAAACTACTCAATGTTGATGAGTTGGCTGAAGGAAAGATGCGGGCCTATCAGTTCGGAGGGCATGATGTTTTAGTTGCGCACACGGCCACTGGTTTTTATGCGATTGCGAATCGCTGTCCTCATGATGTGATTGCACTGGATCTGGGCTGTCTGGAGGGTGAAGTAGTGCGCTGTTCGTTGCACGGAAGCCGTTTTAGTCTGCAGAGCGGAGAGCCGCTAGAGCCACCTGCCGAGGAGTCAGTAACCGTTTACCCGCTAAAAATTGAAGCAGGGGCCGTGTGGGTTGAGTTACCAGAATAGTAGAAACCTCGCTTTTAACAATTATCGTTCAAGAATAAGCCCCGCAACCACACGGCGTCCTTCAGATAAGAGCAGGTTATAGGTCCGACAGGCTGCACCCGTCTCCATAATCTCCATGCCCGGAAAGCGTTGTAACCAATGTTGCTGCTCAGGCGTGGTAAAGAGTACACGCCTCAGGCCTGTCCCCAACAAAATTACTTCAGGAGATAGCTGAGCGATCATGTCCAAATGTGCCGAGTTGAGTCTGTTCGGGTTGTCTGGACCCCAGCCGGGGTTAATGCTATCTGGAGCCAGGAGCAGAGAACGTTGGTAGACCTTTTCTGCAATCTGGATCGTGGTCGTTGAATAGCGACGAATAGAGTGCCCATCTTCATAGGTAGCTTGAAGTAGATTCATGAAGCAAGTTTTAGAGGAGAGTTACAAGAATAGCGCTATTGTAGCTATTCTCTGTCTGGATAGAAAAGCAGAAAAGATGGCTTGGTTATGTTGGTATTTATCTTGAATCGTAGTGTTATACTTGCGCGCTGTCTTATTTTGAATGGTTTGTAGAGTGCTGGAGCAATCATCTTGATTGAAGATTTTCAGAGAATTAAACGTCTGCCCCCTTATGTTTTCAATATTGTCAATGAGTTGAAGGCAAAAGCGAGAAAGCGGGGAGAGGATATTATTGATTTTGGGATGGGTAATCCTGACCAGCCGACCCCACCACATATCGTGGATAAACTGGTCGAGGCTGCACAGCGCCCGGACACCCATCGCTATTCGATGTCCAGAGGGATTCCCCGTCTGCGTCGGGCAATCTGCAATTGGTATCGAGATCAGTTTGATGTGGAGTTAGACCCGGAGAGTGAGTCGATTGTGACTATTGGCTCAAAAGAGGGCTTGGCACATCTGGCGTTAGCGACCGTTGGACCGGGAGATACGGTGCTGGTCCCCAATCCAGCCTACCCAATCCATCCCTACGGTTTCATTATTGCCGGTGCCGATATTCGACATGTACCACTGGTGGACTCAGAAGAGGACTTTTTCAATGAGATGGAAAAAGCGATCAAAGACTCCTGGCCACGCCCCAAGATGCTGGTACTCAACTTTCCCGGAAACCCCACCACGCACTGTGTTGAGCTGGAGTTCTTTGAGCGGGTGATCGCCTTGGCAAAGGAGCATAAGATCTGGGTGGTTCATGACCTCGCTTATGCTGATATCGTCTTTGATGGCTACAAGTCACCCTCCATTATGCAGGTCGAGGGGGCAAAAGAGGTGGCGGTAGAGTTCTATACCCTCTCCAAGAGTTATAATATGCCGGGATGGCGTGTTGGCTTTATGGTGGGTAACCCTACTCTGGTTGCAGCTTTGACCAGAATGAAATCCTACCTTGATTACGGCATGTTTACCCCAATACAAGTGGCGGCTATTGCTGCACTCGAAGGGCCTCAAGATTGTGTGCAGGATATTTGTGATATGTACCTGAAGCGGCGCGATGCGCTCTGCAATGGTCTCAACTCAGTAGGGTGGAGCGTTACACCGCCGAAAGCGACGATGTTTGTCTGGGCACCTATTCCAGAACCCTATCGTGCGATGGGGTCGCTGGAGTTTTGTAAGAAATTATTGAAAGAGGCGAGGGTGGCAGTCTCTCCTGGTATCGGTTTTGGTGAGTATGGTGATGGGTATGTCCGTTTCGGACTGATTGAAAACGAGCACCGTACCAAACAGGCGGTGCGTGGTATTCGAGAGATGTTTAGAAAAGATGGTGTGATGGACAACGAATAGCCTCACAAGGGTTTTTACATGGCACCCTTTGGTGAGAAGTTGTAGAGAGAAAACAGAAAAATAGAGAATTATATGAAACCGGTTAAAGTGGGTGTGCTGGGGTTAGGTACGGTAGGCTGTGGTAGTGTAAATGTATTGACGCGCAATGCAGCGGAGATCGCACGTCGTGCCGGACGTCAAATTGAAGTGAGCATGGCGGCGGTACGTGATTTGGATCGCCCCCGCATCTGTGGTACCGAAGGTATTCGTCTCACTACAGATCCATTTGAAGTAGCCAATGACTCCGAAGTAGAGATCGTGCTGGAGCTGATGGGTGGTACTGAGTTTGCACGTGAAGTGGTGGTTGCTGCACTGAAACAAGGTAAGCATGTGGTCACTGCCAACAAGGCATTGATTGCAACTCACGGTAATGAGTTGTTTGAACTGGCACAGAAAAAGGGGGTAATGGTCGCTTTTGAAGCGGCGGTTGCGGGTGGAATCCCCATTATCAAGTCGGTGCGTGAAGGGCTGGCGGCCAACCAGATTCAGTGGCTCGCGGGGATTATTAACGGAACGGGTAATTTTATCCTCACCGAGATGCGCGACAAAGGGCGAGCCTTTGAGGATGTGCTCAAAGAGGCGCAAGAGCTGGGCTATGCCGAGGCAGACCCCACCTTCGATGTAGAGGGGATCGATGCAGCCCATAAATTGACTATCCTTGCCTCGATTGCCTTTGGGATACCGTTGCAGTTTGAGCAGGCAATGACAGAAGGGATTACTAAAATTACTGCAGAAGATGTTGCCTATGCGGAAGAGCTTGGTTATCGCATCAAGCACCTTGGTGTGGCACGTAAAGCAGAAAATGGTGTTGAACTGCGTGTTCACCCGACACTGATCCCGGAGCGCCAACTGATCGCCAATGTGGATGGAGTGATGAATGCGGTATTGGTGATGGGGGATGCTGTAGGACCAACGCTCTACTACGGAGCGGGCGCGGGCGATGAGCCAACAGCCTCTGCAGTGGTGGCAGATGTGGTTGATGTGGTACGTGCAATGACCGCAGACCCAGAGAATCGCGTCCCTCATCTCGCCTTCCAACCGGATGCACTGCAAGATCTGCCGATACTGCCGATTGAGCAGATCGAGACAGCCTACTACCTGCGTATTGCAGTAGAGGACAAGCCGGGGGTGTTGGCGGATATTACCCGTATCCTGGGTGAAAATGAGATCAGTATCGAAGCCTTTGTGCAGAAAGACAAGGTGAATGACAGCGAAGTTGGTAGAGAGGGCTCCCCGGGGGGGGGCACTGATGGAAGTAGCCAGGTGCCGGTTGTGCTACTGACGCACAAGACCTTGGAGGGTCATATGAACCGGGCGATTGAGGCCATTGAGGCGCTGGATTGTGTGGATGGTTCGGTAATGCGTATCCGTATGGAAACGCTGGATTAATAGGGAACCTCTGAACAAGTCTGGGTAATTTGAATTACGTCCATAGTGTCCAAGGTCAAGGCGAAGATCGCAGCCAATAGCAGGCTATTAGCAAGGTTTTC
>DUYW01000096.1 GCA_013349825.1 Gammaproteobacteria bacterium
TGCGCTCAACCCTCAATTTTGAGCAGGGTGGGGACTTGGCAGAGCGGCTGGATGCCCTCTACGAGTATATTATCCGCCGTTTGATGGCTGCCAATAGGGAAAACAGTGTTGAGGCACTGCAAGAGTGTCTTGATCTGATTCGCCCCGTCAAGGAGGGGTGGGACCAAATTCCTCAACAGCTCAAAAGTGCCAAGTCGTAGTGAGTTGTACATCTTACGTTTCTTTTTAACATCAACCATTCTGTTGTGGGTGTGTGGGCAGCCTTTGCAGGCAGCATGTCTGTCGGAGGATGAGCTTTCTGTTGTCTTACTGTTACCTCTGGATAGTGATGAGCACCCGCTGGGGGATGCACTGCTCAGTGGTTTTATCGAGGGAGAGCTGGAACAGATAGCGCAGCCGTGTAACATCATCTTGCAGCAGGTCAGTTCGCTGAATGAGGAAGAGGGCTTTCTTCAGCAGTGGAATAGAGCGCTTGAGCTTGAACCGGACCTGTTAGTTGGTCCCTTTCTCAGAGAAAATCAAAAACAGTTGGCTGAACTGGATGTGTTGGCATTTCCGGAGCAGATGGTCTGGCTCTATCCGGGAGAGATAGAACAGATTCAGGTCACTGATCCAAAAAGAGTGTTTTCCTTCTCAGTGGCGAATGGTTCGCGACTGAGGACGCTGTTGGAATATGGTTGGGATCAGGGGCAGTATGATATTTTGGCACTGTTACCGGAGAGTGAAGCGGGACATCGGTTGGGCGGTCAGATGCGTGCGCAGTGGGAAGAGAAGGGGGGCGTGATGCGTACCGGATTTTATGGGAACTATTTTGGGCAGCTCAACGCTGTTTTACGAAAACTGATTGCAGAGAGCCGTGGAGTGTTTGATCTGCTGCTGATTGTTGCAGATGACCAACGCCTAAGAATGGCCCGCCCTTTGATGAACTATCAGGATCGAGAGGAGCCGATCTTCTCGCTGACGGCACCGGTGGACAGACTAAGAGTAGACAAAGATCTGGATGAGCTCTATTTTCCAATGCAACCGCTCCTGCTGGAGCGTGAGGTATTACATTTTGATGTGGATGATATTTTGCTGCAGGTTGAGAATGTTGGTTTTGATCTCATGATGCTTTTACGGCGGGGAATTTGGTCCGATCTTTTGGAAAATGGCTCATATTTCGGTCGGTCGGGTCGCTATACAATAGAGCAGGGGCGTTTGCTACGGATGCAATGTATTGCAAAAGTATCTTTTGGCAAATTCCGGTCCCAGTTCTGTCCAGAACCTGTAGTGGAGGTCTTTGATGAAAAGAGTATTGAGTAGAAATTTATTGAAGAGTTTTTGACAGTTGAGGCCGCAGAAAGGTATAGTCGGGGTTTATTGTATTAGTTTTATATTAAGGGTTTAGTGGCACATGACAAAGATACTTGCAGTTGATGATTCGCCCTCATTACGACAGATGGTTGCATTTACCCTGAAAGGGGCGGGGCATGATGTATCCGAGGCTGCTGATGGCGTGGAGGCGCTGGGAATTGCCAAAGGGCAGGCCTTTGACCTGGTGATTACAGATATCAATATGCCCAATATGGATGGTCTTCAGTTGATTGTGGAGCTGAGAAAACTACCCAATTTTAAATTTACCCCCATTCTCTGTCTGACAACGGAGTCTTCTGATGACAAGAAGAAGAGAGGTAAAGAGGCGGGCGCAACCGGTTGGATTGTGAAACCCTTCAGCCCTGAAAAGCTATTGGCAACTATGAGCCGCGTGCTTTGAGTGCAATCGTAAAGTAAGTTTATAATGCGCGTTTTAACAAAATAGAGGCTGATTTACTTGTTCTTAAGTGGATGGCCGGCTTGGTTATTGTGGTTGAAGTGTTTCCAATGCTGAAAAAACTGTTCTTATAGTAAGTGTTCTCTCTATTCTCGGACAAGCTTCTAGGATATCTCGGCAATCCGATCCAGTACAGCCTGCGCCAGCTCTTCCGGGTGCCATTTGGGGATCAATCGATTGGCGCCAACTTTAGTCCCCATCTGCTCATTGAACATGCCGCTCAAAGAGGTGTGCAGTAGAATATAGAGTTGATGCAAGGCCGGGTGTTCACGGATTTTTCGAGTCAGGGTATAGCCGTCCAGTTCGGGCATCTCAATATCTGAAATTACCATAGCCAGTGGATTTCTGACTAACTCCCCTGAGCTGGCCCAGCTCTCCAACAGGTTGAGAGCCTCTCTGCCGTTAACGGCCTCAATGTATTCAATGCCAAGCCGGTCGAGTGTCGAGGTGGCCTGTTTGCGGGCAATAGCAGAATCATCAACCAGAAGGATTCGGTGCGCTTTGTGGTCAGAGCGCTGGGGCGCACGACCATGGTCACCTGAGTATTCTGGAGGAGTGATAATCTCTGCAAGAATCTGTTCTACATCAAGAATCTGAACCAGATGTCCATCGACTTTGGTGACGGCAGTGAGGTGATGCCCGCTGCCTGCAGCACTGGGCGGCGGTAGAATCTCCTCCCAGGCAAGATGAATGATGCGGTCAACCGACTCAACAACAAAGCCCTGGATGGACTCATTGAACTCAGTAATGATGGTGTTGCTGCGGTTGATATCTTTAGCGGGAGGACGGTCAATAGCGACGCTGAGGTCGAGGATGGGGATGGTCTGACCACGTTGATCAATCATACCAATCATGGATTCATGGGTTCTCGAGATCTCTGTAATTTCGGGGGTATTGAGTACCTCTTTGACCTTGAAAACGTTGATCCCGAACTGCTGTCCACCCGTCAGTGTGAAGAGGAGAAGTTCGAGCCGGTTACTGCCGGCAAGCTGAGTTCGATCATCAATATTCTTCAGGAAGTTGGCTTTGGGACTGTTACTCATAAACCCGGCAGACTCCTATGCTTTATCAATGATACGTGAAGATTGTGAATAAGATTCTACCCCTTTCTTGGAGTAGACTGAAGCACGATTGCCACCAATTTGACCACGTAAAATGGCCAGGCCATTTTCGGTATATTTTTTCTTCAGGTTGATTGTGGCACCAATGGTTTCATTGAGTAGACGACATTTTTCAGCGGTTTCCAGTAGTAATTCCCAGCGCTGAAGCAGTGTTCCGGTTGGGTCGATTTTCTGGAGCGCTGCAGCCAGCTGATCATCGCTCTGGATGGCGACCCGCTGTTTTACACTGTCGAGGATCTGCTTTTGTGCAGTAGACATATGTTTGGCAAGCTGCTCTTTCTGCTCGATGATAGGCAGCATCGCATCGGGATTGTCATCAGAAAGCAGTTGTTGCTCTTGTTGAAGGAGTTCTTCCAGCTTGTTGGCTAATTGATGTTGTTGCTGTAGCAGCGTTGACAGTTGAGCGATGAACGCCTCTAGGCTCATGGATGTCGACTCCTTACCTTAAAATAGAGAGGGGTTGTCATTGACGCTCATTGTTGTGCGGCTGAAGAAGTTTCTCCATTCCAATCAGCTTGTCGGCAATAATGAGTTCATCAATTTCAAAGTCTCCATTCTCAATGGCTTTTCTGATCTCTTCAACTCTTTTGGTCTCGACAACAGGCATTTTTTCCATCTGCTTGCTCATCTTTTTTAGATTGACCGCAGCATCTGTCATGCTAACCGTTTCAGTGGAGCTACCTTTTCCGGAAGTTTCTTGCTGCTGTACAGGGGGCTCTTGCCGCCCGACAGTGGGCTGACGGTTGTCATTTGAGACCTGTGAAGGTCTGCTGTTGGTCAGATTGTTGATTTCGATAGCCATTCTTCAGAACCTCGTGCTGTTCTATTGGATAGTGAGATGAGAACACATTTTGACTGTTTGATCAAAGTGTTATCTTCTTATATCCAATGATTCGATCATTAAATTAGTTATTTTCATCTAAAATATCGGCAAAGTATGGGGAATCTTTAGGGAAAAGTGCATCTTTTATTGATGCGATCTTCTGAAATAAAATAAACCAAAGTATATCAAAAGCGATTTTTGTTATATCATTCTCGTATAACTATGAAACCGGTTAACTTATTGACAATAAAAGGGCGAAGTGGCACCAGAGGCTTCTTGTGGACAGGGTTTATGATGCTCTGTTTCGGAGGTCAGCCTGGTGTAGTAGCGGCAGATGCAGAGCCGAAGCATTCGCTGGAGAGTATCTACAGTGAAGTCGATGCCTTTCTTCTGAATGAGTATGGAGGGGAGCAGACCTCAATTACCGTAAAATCGCTGGATTCACGGTTACGTTTGAGTCAATGCTCACAACCGCTATCACTGAAGCTACAGCGTGGGCGAGCCAGGTCAGGTAAGGCAGTGGTCGAAGTGCGTTGTCGGAGCGATAAACCCTGGAGGCTCTATGTCTCTGCGATTATCCGGCAGTGGGTCTCTGTATTGGTGACTGCGATGCCGGTTCAAAAGGGTGAGAAAATACGTACCGAAGACCTTGTACTGCAAGAGCGTCAACTCACGACCTTGCGACAAGGTTTCTATAAAACAGTTGATCAGGTGGTAGGTAAATTTGCCAAAAAGGATATTCGGCAAGATGTTGTTTTAAATTCAAAAATGTTATTTGTACCCAATTTGGTGAGCAAAGGTGATCAGGTGTTGATTCAGACGGCCGGCTCGGGCCTGAAGGTGCAAATGAAAGGGATTGCGTTGGAAGACGGATTTCGTGATGGCAGGATACAGGTCCAAAATAGCTCCTCTGGAAAAGTGATCGAGGGTACTGTAGTGGGAACGGCTAAAGTAGTTGTTGGAGGAGAGTAGTGATGCAGATTGAAATCAATAAGGAGTATGCGAGAAGATGGTGAGTCAGGAGGTCAGTTCGGGGAATCGGGCACTATTGATTGATTCTCGAGAGTCTCATGCGCAGAGCTTGAGTTCGATTCTCGGTTTTATTGAGTGGGGCACGTTAGAGTGGGTTGAGAGCCTGGAAGAGGCTAAACATGTACTGGAGGAGGACTCTTTTTCTCTACTGTTTCTGGGAGAAAATAGTGCTACTGAACGTGGGCACAGTTATGAGTTGCTGCGCAAAATGGATGGCACGATACCGATCCTGTTTCTGCTGGATGAAGATGTTGAAGCAACGCTGCCGGGCTCTCTCTCCGATGGAATGTTAGGGCATCTTTCCGTACCGATTAAACAGACCCAGCTAATCACTCATCTGGAGCAGTCTGCAGCTTACAACAAACGCCGTAAGAGTCGTGCAGCCCGCAAAGATGTGAGCGGAATGTTTGGCGAGATGATTGGTCATAGCGCCCCGATGAACAAAGTTCGACAGTTGATGGCGCAGGTCGCTGATTCTGATGCAAATGTACTGATATTGGGAGAGTCTGGAACGGGTAAAGAGGTGGTTGCACAATGTTTGCACCGCTACTCTGCGCGCAAGGGAAATGCCTTTGTGCCCATCAATTGTGGGGCAATTCCCGCAGACCTGTTAGAGAGTGAACTGTTTGGTCATGAGAAGGGAGCCTTCACCGGAGCGGTAACCTCTCGTAAAGGGCGTTTTGAACTGGCAGAAGGGGGGACCATCTTTCTCGACGAGATTGGTGATATGAGTCTGCCGATGCAGGTCAAACTGCTCCGGGTGTTACAAGAACGGGTCTTTGAGCGCGTGGGTGGAGTGAAGAGTATTACCTCGAATGTGCGTGTAATGGCGGCAACTCACCGTGATCTTGAGCGCAATATCGAAGAGGGTAAATTCAGGGAAGACCTCTTCTATCGCCTCAATGTGTTTCCTATTGAGCTGCCTCCGTTGTGTGAGCGTAATGGGGATATTGGACCACTGATTGATGCAATTACCACCCAGTTAAGCGGTGAAGGGCGGCCTGTCTCCAAACTGATGCCAAGCGCCATCTATGCGCTCTCTCAGTATCGCTGGCCGGGAAATGTGCGTGAACTGAGTAATCTGGTTGAACGCATGGGTATTCTCTATCCTGATGAAGAGGTTGAAGCGCTCGACCTGCCCGCACGTTACTGTCCGGATGATCTGGATATCCCTGATATGGTCGAAGTCGTGGCGGCCAGAGAAGAGGAGTACGATGCGACGATTATAACGGCTGATGTGGTAAATAGTTTTGAGCAGGACCCGGTTCTCCCTTCAGAAGGGTTGGACTTGAAAGGGTACCTCTCTTCTCTTGAGGAAGATCTGATTCGCCAGGCACTGATTGAGTGTGACGGAGTGGTTGCCCAGGCAGCCAAATTACTGAATGTAAGAAGAACAACCCTGGTTGAGAAGATGAAGAAGTATGAACTCAATCGCAACGAGGTGTAACGATCTTGGTTGAAGCCTCTTTAGATCCACTCATGCAGCAGAAGCGTCTGCAAGAGTTGGAGAGCGCCTTCGTTGAGTTTGCCAGGATGTCTGAGGGGTTGGAGGCCTCGTACCAGGCGCTGCAAGTGCAGGTCTCTGACCTGACAGAAGAGCTGGCGGCTGCACGGAGTGAACGACTTCGCCATCTTCAGGAGAAAGAGCAGATTGCAAACCAGTTGGCGCGCCTGCTGGATGCCTTACCCGGTGGTGTTGTAGTGCTGGATCAGCAGGGGGAGATCCAGACAATGAACCCTGCGGCCCAGCTTTTTTTCGAGGGGATCTCTGAGGGGCAGCAGTGGGAGCAGGTTTTGGAGCAGCAGTTGGGGCAGGATGACCCTGTGCTGGAAAAGGATTTGGTGCTCAGGAGTGGTCGTGTACTGGAACGCTCCAGTAGCCGCTCTCAGCAGGATGAGGGGGAGATCCTGCTGTTTAGTGATGTGACAGAGACCCGGAAACTGCAACACAACCTCAACCAGAATCGTCGCCTTGCCTCAATGGGTGAGATGGCGGCATCACTGGCCCATCAGGTACGTACCCCCTTGGCAGCGGCACTACTCTACATCTCTCACCTGGAGAAAGAGAGTCTGGATAAAGACAAGCGGTTGAAAATTGCGGGCAAGTTGAGGTCTCGACTGCATCATCTTAATGGTTTGGTGAAAGATATGCTCCACTATGCACGGGGGGGGAGCGCCGGAAATGAGGAGATTGATATTGAGGGGTTTGTCGATGTGCTGCAGCAGACGTTGGAAGAGGAGATCAAAAACTCTTTGAAAGGGGCGTTTACGGTTGAGCTGATGGCGGGTCAGGAGAGCCGTTTTGTAGGCAATCGAGATGCGCTGCTCACGGCAATCCAAAATCTGGTCAATAACGCAATTGATGTCACGGAAGGCGAAGTTAATATTATTTTCCGTTTACAAGTGCTGGATGAGGAGTGGGTGCAGATTGAGGTCGAAGATGACGGGCCGGGAATTCCAAAAGAGATGCAGGAGCAGATCTTTGAACCTTTTTATACCAGCCGCGCACGTGGTACGGGTTTGGGCCTGGCGGTGGTACAGGCCGTGGCAGATGCGCATGGTGGTGAAGTGTGGGTTAAATCAGCGTTAGGAGAGGGTGCAAGCTTCGGCATGCGTATCCCGGCTGCACCACCCGCAGCAGTTGTGGGATAATAGAAGATTAATCGTTTCATAGGTGACGGCATACACCGCTTCCTTCTCGTTGAGAGTAGATAAAAGAGTTTTTTCTGTTTGTTATGAAAAACTATAAAACATGAATTAAAACAATGGCTTTAAGGTGAGTAAATGAGATTCAATACAAGATTGTATAGCTGGGGAGTGATGGTTCTGATGCTTCTCTCATTGGTAGCGCTGCCAGCCTCTGCAGAGGATGAGGAGCTTATCAGTATCAGTGAATATATTCCGATCGGCAAGGAGCCTTTCAAGGTGAACCTAGCTGGAAAGGGAGATCATGTGATGGTGTTGCGTGCTCAAGCATACGTGATAACGCAAAGGGCAAAAGATCAGCTGCTGATCCATATGCCCAAAATCCAAAATGATGTTTTGGAACTGCTGAGTAAGCAGAAATTCAAAAATATGAGAAAACTGAAGCATAAAAAAAAGCTGAAAAAGAAGATCTTGAAGCTGATTCATAAGGTGATGGAGGTCAGAGAGGTGGATGGTGGGGAAGAGGTTGTTGAGGTGATCTTTACCCAGGTATTGTTACAGTGATCCAGTTTCCTGTAGGAGGAGAAAGTTGATGAATCACTCGAAGATATTGATTGTAGAGGATGACCCGGACCTGAGAGAGGCACTGGTCGATACCTTGGAACTCTCTGATTATGAAGTTCTTGCAACTGAAAATGGTTTTGAGGCACTGGAGTGGATTGAGGCGGAGGAGATTGGTTTGGTCTTCTCGGATGTGCAGATGGACCATATGGATGGTCATACGCTGCTAAAAACAATTCGCGCAAAAACACCACATCTTCCTGTGGTATTGATGACCGCCTATGGCACCATCGATAAAGCGGTTGAGGCGATGAATGATGGTGCGGTGAACTATCTGGTGAAACCCTTTGAAGCCGAGACCCTGCTGGAGTCCGCATCCCAATATATTGACCGTGATGCGAGTAGTGAAGAGGATTTTGTCGCCAATGATGAGAAGAGTCGTGATGTACGTGCAATGGCCAGGCGCGTTGCTGAGAGTGAAGCCACGATTATGATTATGGGAGAGAGTGGTACCGGTAAAGAGGTGCTCTCACGATATGTGCATAAAAACTCCAAACGAAGCGAAGGCCCCTTTGTTGCAATTAATTGTGCTGCAATCCCTGAGAACATGTTGGAAGCAATGCTGTTTGGGTATGAAAAAGGTTCATTTACAGGAGCTTATAAGTCAAGTGCGGGTAAGTTTGAACAGGCCCAGGGTGGCACCATTCTGTTGGATGAAATCTCTGAAATGGACCTGCTGTTGCAGGCCAAACTGCTCCGTGTGCTACAGGAGAAAGAGGTCGAGCGGTTGGGGGGCAGAGAGCCTATTCCGCTGGATGTTCGGGTACTCTGTACCACCAATCGGGATATGAAGAGTGAGGTTCAGAAAGGGCGTTTCAGAGAGGACCTCTTTTATCGACTCAATGTCTTTCCGCTGGAGTTGCCTGCACTGCGAGATCGCCCCAACGACATTATACCGATTGCAAAAAAATTGCTGGAGCGGCATACCCCGGCAGACCGTCCTGTGCCACTGTTTGCAGCAGCTGCTGAGGAGAAGTTGAAGCACTCACCGTGGCCTGGAAATATCCGTGAGTTGGAAAATGTGGTACAGCGAGCGATGATCTTGAGTCGGGGTAATGAAATTCTTGCGGAAGATCTATTGATGGAACAGGGGATGATGTCTGACCTCAAGCCTGCGTTAGAACAATCTCAACATACAGAGGCCCCCCATCTGGAGCCATTGGCTGAACAGCCTGCACCGACCACGCCGTCCCCCGTCGAGCCTCAAGCCCCTCCCTTGGCTCAACCGGCATCACAAGAGACACCTTTTGTGGCAGG
>DUYW01000097.1 GCA_013349825.1 Gammaproteobacteria bacterium
GCAAGAGAAGGTGCCCTGGGGTATTGGCTGCGATCTTCGCCTTGATCTTGGGCGCTATGGACGTAATTCAAATTACCCAGACTTGTTCAGAGGTTCCCTAACCATGCCCTTTCCCACCATCGCAATCATCGGCCTCGGTACAATGGGCCTCAACCTTGCTCTCAACTGCAAGGATCACAATATCCCGGTATTTGGTTATGACCCCGACCCAGAAAAACAGGGGCCATTTAAGCAGAACAGGGCTGGTACACTATTTAATAACCTTGAACCATTAATCGAGGCATTGCCTACCCCCAGAACTGTACTTCTTTTGATACCCGACAGTGTATTTACAGAAGTCTATCTGCAGCGACTGCTCTCTCTTTTAAACAGGGGGGATCTCATCATTGATGCGGGTAATGCCCACTACAAAAGAACTGAATCCTTCCAGCAGATTGCCGCCTCTAATGAGATTCATTATGTTGGCATGGGTATCTCCGGGGGTGCGGAGGGGGCGCGGAATGGTGCTGCTATTATGCTCGGAGGCGCTTCCGGTGTAGTCACAACCCTGCTCCCTCTGCTCACACCATTGGCAGCCAAAGCAGAAGATGGTCAACCTTGCATTACCGCTGTTGGCCCCTCAGGTTCAGGACATTTCGTCAAAATGATCCACAACGGGATCGAATATGCCGAGATGCAGATCCTTGCCGAACTCTGGCTCTACCTACACACTGTTTGCGGCTTCACACCACAGCAGGTTGCCGCTGTATTTATGGAGTGGAACCAAACAGAACACTCCTTCCTGCTAGAAACTGCTGCCACTGTTTTGTCTGCACAGGATACTGAATCAAATACCCCCCTAATTGAACAGATTGCCGACCACTCCAACCAGAAAGGGACCGGTCAATGGTCTGTTATGGCCGCCCTGGAGTATGGTATACCAGCGCCCAGTATTGCAGAGGCTGTTTTCTGCCGTCAATTGAGTAATTGTCCCACGCTACGTGACCAGGCACTATCCATCGGTTCCGCACATTCAGCTAAGCGACAGGAAGAACTGGTTCAATTTGCCCATTCTGCCTATATCGGCGCCCAGTTGTCTGCCTACACACAAGGGTTCTCCATCATAGTACAGGCCAGTCAAACAGAACATTGGGGAGTTAACTTGCAGCAGCTGGCTAACGGATGGAGAAATGGCTGCATCATTCGGGGCAGACTCATTGAAGAGGTTGCAACAGCCTATGCGCAGCAACCGGCTTCCACCCACTTATTACAAATGGAGCTGTTTAATACTCAAATACATTCAATACATGGTAACTGGAAGCAGTTTATTGAGGTATCCATCCAAAATCAGCTGGCAACTCCGGTGATCAGCACTTCACTCTTTTATGTCCACGGTTGGCATAGCACCCAGTTAGGAGCCAACTTGATTGAGGGAATGCGAGACTGCTTTGGGGGACATGGATTCTCAAAGAAGGGGGCTTCATCACCTCAACACTACAACTGGCAACCCTCATGAACCCACTGCAAACACTATGAGCAATATTCTACTGATGGGGGTCAGTGGTTCTGGCAAGACGCTGATCGGTCAACTACTGGCTGAACGCCTCCAATTTGATTTCATAGAGGGTGATCATTACCACAGTGCAGAGAATGTTGCGCTCATGCGGTCCGGCACCCCTCTGGGGGATCAGCAACGACTCACATGGCTTGAAACACTTGCAGACAAGCTCTCTAAAAACCATCAGGCCATCCTTGCCTGCTCTGCGTTGAAAGACCGATATCGAAAGCTGCTGCTAAGAGAGTGTGAAAGTTGTCAAATTGTCTGGCTTCACGCTTCTACAGCAGTACTGCAACAACGCATCCACAACCGAGATAACCACTTCTTCCCTCCTCAACTACTCAGCAGTCAACTTGACACACTGGAGCCACCTGAAGATGCCATTATGGTTGACAGCAATACTGAACCTTATCTTATTGTTGGTGAGATTCTGCAACAGATCTCAGCTTGAGATACTCTGCGGTTCTCGAATATAGTAGAAAAACTCCTCATGGGTCGCCATTGGAAAACAGGATTGGACGATGGGGGTCATATCATGCTCAACCCCAATCTGCTTAAAACCTAAGCGGCGATTGAGCTGCTGCACAAAACGGTTCTCTCGATGGATTACAGCAACCCAAGCAAGTTCTGGAAATGTAGCACTGGTAATTTTAAGCTGTTGATTCAAAGCATATATTGCATCTATTGCGGTACAACATTTAGAACAGACAAACCATCCCCCAATAAGCACCTCAACCCCCTCGACCAGTTGATTTTGATGCCATATATAGAGCAGAGATTTTCCTTTTTTCTCAAGCAGGTAAGAGGATCTTCTATTCACTTGTAACCACCAAATGTAGTGTTGCAGGCGACTCATTCTCTCTTTAACCGTCATTTTGATCAGGTTGAAGCCGAGGTTACGTGCATCCACATAACGATTCACATTCCGGTCATCAACAGAAGAGAGTTGATAACCTTCTTCTATACTTTCCTCTTTTTGCAGAGCTTCACCATCTGTTTGTTGCGAGAGCAGCTCTCCCTCAATCAGTCGCACTATTGCATCAGCAACACGCTTAACCCCCAACCCATCAACCTGCACACTGGCTGGTTGTTGATAGAGATGCCGAAGACGGTCTATTTTCGACAACATCACCCAAATCAATTTGGCAAGATCTGGATAATCATCCGGTTGCAGGCGGTTGAGATGGAAATAGTGACCCAACGCCTCCAAATCAGCCAACTCGTTATACTGGTTATCACTGATCGAGAAAGTCAAAGCGGGAATACGCAGCGCTAAGGCCTCGAACAGTGTTCCACCCGCAGCACCAACATAGAGATCGGTATGGCTCAATGATTCAAACAGCCCATCTTGATTAATAATCGGTTCAACCGCTGTGTGCTGCTGACTGAATGTAAGCAGCTCCTGCTGATGGGTCGCGTAAGGGCCTACAACCGGACGAATCATACAGTTTAAATCTTGCGGCTGTTGCTCAACCAGATGCTGCATCAACTCAACCAGCATTGTGAGATCCCCACCCCCCCCCAGATTTAACAGCAGACTCAATGAAGTCGTTTGCTCCATCTCCACAGTCGTTCTGGCTGTATTCGTAAAGCGGTCATCCATCAAGATATATGCAGGACCTAACAGGCGCATACAGTCAGCAGGGACTTTATCCTGATATCGTTGAACGGTCTGTTTCCCCTCCCACTTTGCATCAACCAGCAACTGGCAATCATGGGGGTCACGGCCCCTGTCATCCACCACAACCAATGGCGCCCCCAGATTGCTCACCGACTGCTCCCATACTGCAGTAAGTCTATAATCATCCACCAATACAGCTTCAACCTCTTGCGGGGCCACACCCTCCATCTGTTTCAGAAAGCAGATCGCATCTTCGCTCTCAGAGACAAAACCGATCTCACTGCTATAGAGCGCATGCAGAGAAAATGTATTCAGAAAACCGGAGAGTTGTTCATTCTCATGATCCACTACGAAGAGAATCTCAAAACCAAGCGACTGCAAGCGAACTGCCAAACGGCGACAGCGCAACAGGTGTCCAATTCCTATCGTTGAAGAGGCGTGGGTACGAATCACGATCATTGCTTATTGATCTCCCTGCAGTGCTCTAAGTTTTGCGCTCAATTCCATTCCTAACCCATTCAGTTCATCCTGTAATGCCATCTTATCCACCTTGCCTGATGCTGTCATGGGTAACTGTTCTCTGAAAAAATAGCGCAACGGGTGCTGGTAAGGAGAGAGCTTTTCACGCACACAACCTCTCAGCGCTCGTTCAAGTGTTCTTGGATCTCCCTCTCCGACCACAATCGCAACTGCAACCTCTCCCAGGTAGCTATCATGAATTCCCACCACCACTGCTGTGGTTACATTCACTTGCTCACTAAGCACAGACTCAATATCGGATGGATAGATATTCATACCTCCAGTGACAATAATCTCTTTCTTTCGGTTTACAAAATAGAGATAACCCTCACTATCCAGATATCCCAGATCCCCTGTATGAAAATAGCCTTCGATAAAGGAGCACTCTGTAATCTCTGGCAATCGATAGTAGCCTGGTGAAGCCAGAGGGGAAGAGACCAGAATCTCTCCAATCTCTCCATCGGGCAATTGCTCACCCTGAGCATCAATGATACGTAACTGTACACCAGGACACGGTACTCCTACAGAACCTGGATGCGCTAACGCCTGCTTCCGATTCAGGTCTGTTGCTGTTGCAACCTCTGAGGCACCATACATCTCATGGAAGTCACACTCTAATGCATCAAACAGTCGCTGTTTCACATCGCCGGAGATCGCTGCCGAAGAGCTGACCAGACAACGTAGTGAGACAAAACGGGCTGACTCTTCTGTCAACAGGCTAACCAACTCATGCAGATGGGAGGAGACCGGTATGGTGAAGCTGACCTGTTGCCGCTCCACCAGATCTGCCCAGCGGTTTGCAGTGAAGCGCGTCAACTGCACCAGCGTCGCACCTAACAGCAGTGGCAATAAGGTTAAACGTTGCCCAAGCGAGTGAAAGAAGGGGGAGGCACATAAGATACGGTCATTTGCTGTAACTTGATAGGACTGCTCTGCCTGTCTTGCCCGGTTCAACTTATTCTGCTCTGAAAAGATAATTGGCTTTGGATCACCTGTCGATCCCGAGGAGAGGGTAATCAAAAACGCCTCATCATGAGAGTAGCTTCCATGCGCCGTCTGATCCAATTCAATGGCTGGTGGTGCCACCTCTGCAAAAGGCTTAACCACTATTTTCTGCAAACTTTTCCCCATTTTCTCAAACAAATACTCAGTCGCTGGCTCGGCAATAATCACATTAGCATCTACTGCATCGATCAGATGGTGCAACTGCGACACTTGCAATGTTGGATTGAGAGGGATGATTGGTACACCCAGTCGATTGAGCGCCAGAACAATAACAGGAACCCGCTCTCCTTCATGCAGGCAGAAGGCAACCCGGCTTGACGCCGTTTTAACCACGGAGGAGAACTGCTGTACACGCGCATCAACAGCCTCTATCAACTGCTGATAACTGAGTACCTTGCCCTGCTCATTTACAACTGCCGCTTTATGCGGGTTCTCTGCAGCATGGCGATGGACGGTAGCGTAGATCTCGCCCATTAATCAAGCTTCTCCACCACTAATTCACTCAGTCCTGCAATCGTCTGCATCGATTCGTTGGTTAACTCATCTGCTGAAAAGGCAATTTGAAACTGTTCTTCGACATCTGTAATAAAAATAAGCAATGAAAAAGAGTCCAGCACTCCACTGGTCACAAAGTTGTACCCCCCATCAGTTGAACCCAATGATTCCCCTGATGCCTGAGACAGCAGCTCTACAATTTGAGCTGACACTTCTGTTTGATGACTCATGCCCTACTCCCTTTAACCTATTTCATTAATGAGCCGCCATTCACATGCAGCGTAGTACCGGTGACATAGTTTGACATATCTGATGCGAGAAACAGAGCACATTCACCCACCTCTTCCGGCTCTCCCAACCTTTTCATGGGTACTCCATTCCGTAACCGTTCACGCGCAGCCTCTGTCATACTCTTTGGCATATCTGTGTCAATAGAGCCCGGCGCAATAGCATTGATACAGATATTATACGCCGCATACTGGTATGCCAAGTGGCGTGTCAATGCCGTCAACCCCCCTTTAGATACCTCATAGCTAGGTGATGCACTGGGGTGTGGCATATGGGCCATTTGTGAGGTCATATTTATCACCTTACCATGCTTCTGCTTACGCATATCAGGCAAAAACTGACGACACATGTAGAAGGCGCCGTGCAGGTTCACATTGATCACCCGATGCCAGTCATCCAGATCCAACTCTTCAAAAGGGGCACGGGTAATGGTTCCTGCACAGTTCACCAGAATATCTGCTATACCAAAGGCCTCTTTGCATGCCGTGTAGATTGACTCACAAAAATCAACTTCTGACACATCTCCCAATAGAGTAATTACCTTAACACCATAGACCTCTGCCTCTTGCTGTACGGCAGCCAATGCATTCTGATCTTTCAGACAAACCAACACCAGAGAGGCACCTTCACGCGCGAAGGTCAATGCAACATCACGCCCTATCCCGCGAGATGCACCCGTAATAACAGCAACTTGTTTTAATAGTTTATGATCCAACACAATTTTCTCACAGGTTTTTTGAATATAAAAGACTCACACTAAACTCACCAAAACACAACATTACAGAACAAACCCCGCTTGAACCGATGGCGGCACAGACTGAACACGATCAACTGTAGATTTATCTAAATATGGATACAGAGAATCCATCTCTGACCCATACCTGACAAACAAAGATTGAGCAGCTTCAGAGGTGTTTATTTGATCAACCGCAAGTTGAAGATCACGAAGTGCCAAATCATCTTTCCCCAGCTTATCGTATGACAAAGACCTCATATAAAGTGCGACAATATGAAATGGGTAACTATTAAGCACCATATCAGTGAAATAGTCTGCCGCCCTCTGATAGCGCTCCTGAAGAAAATTTCGATTTCCGAAAAAATTAGTGTAGATATTCACATCATATACAAGATCTGTTAACTCCTGGCTTGTAATATCTTCTGAATCAAACTGTCGACTTGCATATCCACAACGATCCCAATCAATATTTTGAGGATCAACCAAACCTACCTCTGCAAACTGATCAAACATTTCTGTCCCCGGCAGTGGAAGTGCCACAAACACCTGTATCCAGTCTATGTCGATTGTCTTTATATAATCAATCGTTTGCTGCATATACTCTTTCGTCTCTCCAGGAAAACCAAACAAGATATTTGTCTCAACTCTGACTCCCTGATTTCTGCTATAAGATATAAGTTCTCTAGCTTTATCCAGATCAACTTTCTTCTTAATCAAATGCTCTTGTGAATATTCTGATCCTGACTCGATCATAATCCTCACATAACCAAATCCTAATGCAAAAATAGAATCCAACAGATCAAAATTCATCACCCTTACACTTAACCCGCTTGGCATATAAAAAGTTAATCCATCATTAACACCTCTCTCTACAATTTCTTTAGAAAGACTCATGAATTTTTTCTTTCTTGCTGCAAACAGATCATCCCATAAAATTATATTATTAAAACCACATTCATCCCTCAAATACAGGAGGTCATCTATAATTCTTTCATTTGATTTGCTTCGTATAGAGCTACCATGAATGATCATTGATGCACAGTATGTACATTTAAAGGGGCACCCCCTGTCCATCATAACGCCAATAGATCCGCTATCGTTTCCACTGGCAAATTTTTTATAATTATCTAAATCCAATAGATCATATGCCGGCAAACCAATCTCGTCTAAATTCTCTAATACCTCACCAAAATCCGCTTTAATTTTTCCTGACTCAGACTCAAACAAAGATTTTTTTCTATCGTATATACCTTTACAGTTAGCTGAAAATTTTCCGCTCTCTAAATACCCGGAAACGAATGTATAGAATGACAGTTCAGATTCTCCTGCAAAAATAAAGTCTACCTCATCTGAGTCTTTAAAAACCTGAAAGCAGTAAAATGTAACATGCCCACCACCGAGAACAATAACTGCATCTTTCCATTTGGATCTAATATATTTCATTAATTCCAATACAGCCAGGTATGAAGAAGAAAAAAGAATTGAAACCCCTACAATATCCGGGACAATAGAAACATTATTCAATTCATTTATATAAAACTCCTCGTAGGATATACCTTTATTTCGACTCTCTGATTCCTCACCATATAGATAAAGATCCTTTGCACAATCTAAAATCTCAAATTTTAGATTGTCATTTTTTCCTCTTACAAAAGATGCCAGCTCTATTAAACCAGTTGGAGTTTCGAATCTTGGTATCTCTGTACTTACCCCCCCCTGAAGAAGCTCCTCCTGCTGATACAGAGGCATAGAACTAGGACTAATTAGTAATATATTGACATCATCTTTCTTCATTTTATTCACCAATATAAGTCATAAACACAATAAATATTTATCAATACATCAATTCAGTCAGGCAGAACACCCAATACAACGCCATCCACTCTCCCCCCCTCAAAATAATTATTTTTCCTCAACACCCCTTCAATCTCATAACCAGACTTTTGAAATGCTCTTATAGATCCATAATTATTAGCATGGCAGCCAGCAGAAATTTTTTTTAACTTCATTACATCAAAACCAAAATATGTAATTATTTTTATAGCCTCAGTTGCAACTCCCTTCCCCCAATAACTTCTATTTCCAATCATAATTCCAACCTCACCTCTTTGATGAAAAAAGTTCGAACAATAAATTTTAATATTCCCAAGGTGCTGTTTGTTTTCTTTATCAATAATAGCAAATAAATATGCATCATCATTATAAAATAACCCATTAACAAATTTTCTTACTGAACCTATCGTTTCTCCACCACCACTCTCCATATACCGAGTAATTAAAGGGTCATTCATCCAGGCAACATAGGTCTCGGTCACATCCTTACCTTGCATTTCAACATAATTAAATCGGACACCTTCCAAGCACTCTATTCTATTCATAAATCACTTTAAACCATGCTCAACCAATTAATAAATCTTTACTTATAACAGGCATTTATTATGCCAGACTCTATTTTTTTGACTCAGCCAATTTTTCTGCTAACACCCAATCTTCAATAGAATCGATATCAATTGATAGATATTGAATTGGAAACCCCATACGCAGAATATTTATATTTTTCTCCAATAACGATCTCTCATCATAAATAACAAACTCTGCCGTCTCATACCAACCCTCCTCAAGATCCTGAGATCGAACCGATAGTTTTTCCGGCTGTGCCGGGTGCAACTGTCCTGACTCATCCATCCGCATCGCCCACTCAATGGGCGCAGGGTATCGCGCCACTGAGATCATCTCTGCCAACCCTTCTACCGTCTCAAACTGATGGATCGCTGCGCGCAAACTTGCCACTTCCATCAGTGCCGCAGTGGCGAAGATGAGCACAATCGTATCAAAAGTTTGTCCCTCTGCTTTATAGCGCTCCACCACAGCACGGAGCACCAGATTGAGCGGGGTATAGTCATCCGATAACAGAGGGTCTCTACAAAATGGAGGTGGATATCCTGCATTTGTTACCAGCTGCAGGATCTCTTCATCCTCTGTGGAGACGTGGATTTCATCAAACAGCCCATCTTTTGAGATCTCCT
>DUYW01000098.1 GCA_013349825.1 Gammaproteobacteria bacterium
AGGAGGGAGATATTTTGCAACAAATTGAATGGAATGATGACCAGTTTAGTGTGGGTCATCAGCTATTAGATGCACAGCATCATCAGATTATAACCGCCATCAACCGGCTCATTGAACGTTATTTGAAGCAGGATCTGCAAGAGGATATTTATAAAGAGTTACATGAGATGCTCACTCAATTTGAGAGCCATTTTGCTGTTGAAGAGTTGCTCCTGCAGCAGAAGGGATCATCTCTTGTACAAAATCAAATTGAGGCACATGAAATCTACAACTCAGCAGTCATGAGGTTGATTACCAAAAATTCTGTAGAAGAGACGCTGCTCTATCTCGTCGCTTGGTGGACTGACCATATCTTGATTGATGATATGAAATACAAAGGCGAGCTTTAGTCATTTTGACGATATCCTCCTGTACTACAGGGGTGAGCTGACTAGTTACAATGCCGTTTTGTTAGACCTCTCCCTTAAGTTGTTCAAGCACTTGAAACGGGTTTTCACGCTGCTCCTCTATTTCAATCTCGGTAGGGTCTTGTAAAAATTGTGTTGCATCACAGTGTTCAGGCTGGTGGTTTGCAACCAGGGGGATGGACAGAATCAGCTCATCTTCAATAAAGTCTTTCAGAGAAAATGCCTTGTCATCTACTAGCAGGGCTTCGTACTGTTCCGGCAGAGACTCCTCGTCCTTCTCATCCTGAATCAGAGCCATTTCAAAGGTGCTCTCCAGAGCAATGTCCATGGCTTCAGTACAGCGCTGGCAGGGGAGTTGGATCGTCGCCTTAAGTGACCCGGTGAGAACGGGAAGATTGGATTCATCAGTATTGAAATGGAGATCAACCAGTATCTCTCCCTGATCACTGATGAGCATGGAGCAGGCACGTTCAAGCTGGCTGATTGCCAGTTTCTGCTGGATTGATTTGCCATTACGGGCAAAGTTGATGGGGGCAATATGGTCGGGGAAGTGTTCGGACATGATGAGTTAGATGATATGAAGATGTTATGATAGTAATTAGTTAAACAAAGTCACTAGTGTAATCGAAAATGCATCTACCTTTCCCCTTGGTTCTTGGTTCCAGTTCACCTTTCAGAAAAGAGCTGCTGTCTCGTCTTCAAATTCCGTTTGAGGCTTGTTCTCCCAATATTGATGAGAGTGCCTTGGCGGGTGAGTCACCTCAACAGTTGGTTGAGCGTCTGTCGATTAGTAAGGCTGCGGAGATTGCAAAAAGCTTTCCGGCCCATTTGATCATCGGTTCTGACCAGGTTGCAGTCAATGAAGGCAAAATTTTGGGTAAGCCGGGTACTTTTGAGGGGGCTGTGGAGCAGCTCTCAGCAGCATCCGGAAAGAAAGTGCAGTTTTATACCGGATTGACGCTACTCAATAGCGTCAGAGGTGTGCAACACTCCGAAGTGGTGCCATTTGCAGTCCATTTTCGGGACCTCAGTGAAGAGAGAATTGAACGTTACCTGCATGCTGAAGAGCCTTATAACTGTGCCGGTAGTTTTAAATCGGAAGGGCTGGGGATTACCCTGTTTGAACGGTTGGAAGGCGAAGACCCCAGTGCATTGATGGGGTTGCCGTTGATTCGCTTGGTTAGAATGTTGGAGCAGGAGGGGGCGCAATTCCCCTGAATTTCTGCTAAATATGGTTGAAGATTGCGCCGATCTGTTCAATACAGGCGATCGGATGGTGACGCCATAACCGTTCCACGGCATGAACTCCATAGCTGACACCAATCGAGGCTACCTGGGCGCGGGTAGCCATCTCCAGATCATATTCAGTGTCACCAACCATGAGGGTTGCTCCGGGGGCGATAGAGAGCTCTTCAAGAATTTCAAGAACCATCTGTGGATGTGGTTTTGATCGGGTCTCATCAGCGCAGCGTGTGGCATCAAAGATACCCTCAAGTCCACTATCTTTGAGTACAAGATCCAGTCCACGCCGACTCTTTCCGGTTGCGACGGCAATGGATACCCCTTTAGACTTTAATTGGTTGAGCAGTTCAACTACACCGGGAAACAGGTCTCCGCGCCCTTGTGCAACGTGGAAGTAATGGTTGCGATAGTGGTCTGCCAATTGATGAGCAAAATTTTTATCACTCCCCGGGTAGAGCGCAGCGGCAGCCTCCAACAATCCAAGCCCGATAATATTGCTTACCTCGTGATCTTTGCGAGGCTCCAGCTCCATATCGGTAATGGCTCCCTGCATACAGCGGACAATCACCTGTTCGGAGTCCATCAAGGTGCCATCCCAGTCAAAGATAACTAACTCAACCGGCTGTTTCAGAAACTGCGGCACGACTCTTGTTCCTTGATCTGTTCCAAAACCTGGGTGAGTTCATTGGGGAGAGGGGCTTCCAGCCGTACCGTGGTCTCATCACGTGGGTGGGGAAAGGTGAGGCTATGAGCATGGAGAAAGAGGCGTTTCAGCCCTAGATTAGACATCTGCTGGTTGAAGTCACTATCCCCGTAACGCTCATCTCCCGCCAGAGGATGGTCAATATGACTTCCATGTACACGGATCTGGTGGGTGCGTCCTGTGATGATCTCTATCTCAGCCAAAGTGCAACTGTTGCAGGCGAGTTGTGGACGAAAGTGGCTCTCTGCCTCTTTGCCCTCTGGATCGACTCGCACCATCCGTTCGCCTGAGCGTAGTACATTTTTCTTGAGCGGGGCCAGTACCGTTTTGCTCTTGCGCATTTTACCTTTGACCAGCGCAAGATAGCGCTTCTCGATGCGGTGTTCACGAATCGTATCATGCAGAGAACGCAAGGCGCTGCGTCGTTTGGCAATTAGCAACAGACCTGAGGTGGCACGATCCAGCCGGTGCGCAAGTTCATAACGAGTCGCCTCTTCACGCAGTGCCCGAAGTGCCTCAATCACACCATAGTGAATGCCGCTACCACCATGTACAGCAATCCCGGCGGGTTTGTTGATGACCAATAGGAGTTCATCTTCATAAAGTATGGTTCGCTCCAGCCACTCAACCGAATTACGGTGGGGGCCGGGTTTCTCTTCAGCTTGTCGGATAGGGGGGATGCGTACCAGATCTCCCGTTTGTAGCCGGTAGACGGGTTTGATCCGCTTCTTGTTAACCCGCACCTCACCCTTGCGCAGGATGCGATAGATACGACTTTTAGGAACCCCCTTGAGACGGCTTAACAGGAAATTATCAATACGTTGCCCTGACTGCTCTGAATCAATTTCAACCTGCTGAATTGGAGTTGAAATACCGGCTTGGGGTGGTTTTGAACTGTTTTGCATGGTGCTATTTTAGACGATATCGAATCGATCTGATTGAATAGATTGTGGAATCTATTTATGGGGTTGTTACGTATACTTCTGTTGGAGAGTAGTTTTCTGAAATTGGCTGGAGATGCATGATGAAATTTATTAAGTTACCGGTTATGACCGCTCTATTATTGGCAGGGGTGTCTGTAGTGGGCGTAATGATTTTAAGTGATCGAGAGGCACAGGCTGAAACGAAGGGGAAGATGATGAATCAGGGTGATAACCTACAACGAGCAATCTTTGCGGGAGGCTGCTTCTGGTGTATGGAGCCTCCATTTGAAAAGCTGGAAGGGGTGATTTCGGTAGATTCCGGGTATAGCGGTGGAGAACATAAGAACCCTACCTATCAAGAGGTCTCTTCAGGGGCAACAGACCATCTGGAGGCCATTGAGGTGGTCTATGACCCGACACAGATCGGCTATGGGGCACTACTGGACACCTACTGGCAACAGATTGACCCAACCGATGGTGGCGGCTCCTTTGTTGATCGGGGACACCACTATCAGTCGGCAATCTATTATCAGAATGAGGAGCAGCAGCGATTGGCAGAAGCATCGAAGCGGGCATTGGAGCAGTCGGGGCGTTTTTCAAAACCGGTGGTGACGGCTGTGCTACCTGCGAAACCCTTCTATCCCGCCGAGGATTATCATCAGGACTTCTACAAGAAGAACCCGCTCCACTATAAACGCTATCGCACCGGTTCAGGGCGGGATCAATTTATAGAGCAGACCTGGGAAACAGCACCGCTGTCTACCCAGGTGACTTTAGAAACCAGTTCTAAAGATGACGCGTTACCATTATATCGAAAGCCGAGTGAGGCGGCTCTAAAACAGAAGCTTACACCATTACAATACAAGGTCACGCAGAAAGAGGGGACGGAAAGAGCCTTCAGTAATGAGTACTGGAATAATAAAGAGGAGGGGATCTATGTTGATATAGTCTCTGGAGAACCGCTCTTTAGCTCGACTCATAAATATGATTCAGGTACAGGGTGGCCCAGTTTTGACCGTCCCATCTCCTCCGAGGTTGTAAACGAGCATGAGGATCGGGGTATTTTTTCAGTACGTACCGAGGTGCGTAGCCAATTTGCAGATTCTCATCTTGGTCATGTCTTTCCTGATGGGCCGGAGAGTACAGGGCTGCGTTACTGCATTAACTCCGCTTCTTTGCGGTTTATTCCCAAACCAAAACTGGAACAGGAGGGGTATGGAAAATTTACCAATCTCTTCCAGGAGCTTGATCGATAATAGAAACCGTACATACGCTAACGCCCTTTGGAAGGAGAAGGTTGAGAGATGGGGGCATGAACAAATATAACGCTTATTAGGGAAGCTCCCTCTCTTGTGCGAACGATGTTGATCAAGCTCATATTTTTTGCAGTAGGCACTCTATTTTTGGACAGCTTCCTGGGTAGGACAGTACAATTGGCGGATGGAAAATAGTGTAGATGATTATGGAGAGTTGCTGTCCAAAACAGCAATGAAAGATCGCCGTGCCTTCGAAAAGCTCTATCAGATAACTTCTTCGAAACTGTTTGGGGTGTTGCTGCGTATAGTAAAGCGAGAGGATCTTGCTCAAGAGTGTTTGCAGGATGCATATGTGTTGATCTGGAATCGTGCGGCTGATTTTCAGGCCGAGAAGGGACAGCCACTGACCTGGATGGTGAGTATTGCACGTTACCGTGCACTCGACCTGTTACGTAAGAGAAAGCATGAGGTGACTCTGGATGATGAGATGCTCTCACAAGAGATGGATGGTAGTCCCGACTGGGTGGAGGAGCGACTGATTGCTGCCGAGGGGGCATCAGGTTTGGCAAACTGTTTGAAAGAGTTACAGAATGAGCAGAGAAACTGCCTCTACCTGGCCTATTTCGAAGGGTATACCCACCCGGAGATTGCTGTCCGTATAGATGCCCCGGTGGGTTCAGTGAAGACCTGGATACGCCGTGGAATGATACGATTGAAGGAGTGTTTGTCATGAGTCAGAACCAGAGTGAGTATGTTCCACCCGCAGAGGATTTGTTGGCTGCGGAGTATGTTCTGGGTACGCTGGTCGGTGAGGAGCGGGAGGCATTCAAACAGAGAATGCACCGTGACACGGTAATAAGAGAGGGGGTCCAGCAGTGGGAGTCTCAGTTAGGACAATTGGCGGAAGCGGTTCCGGAAGTGTCCCCTCCTGCACAGGCTTGGGGGGCCATTGAAGAGCGTTTGGGGTGGCGCGAAGCAGTGCCTGCAGTGGGGTTTTGGGCAAGCTTGCGACTCTGGCAAGGGGTGAGTGCTGTGAGTACAGCAGCAGTCGCTGTGTTGATGTTGTTGTTGGTCAATACCTCGCCACTTAAACCGGAAATGCTCTATCTGGTGCAGGACCAGGGCAAGACAGAGTGGATTGTGAATGCCAGTTATCAACAGGGCAGGGTCGCCATGCAGGCGGTCAATCCTCCATCTCTTCCACAGGAGGAGGTGTGTAAATTATGGATCAAGAGTGAAGATGGTACAGTCCACCCGATCGGTATTCTGCCTCACGAAGGTGAGGTGACTTTTTCAATTGAGGCGCTTCGCAATCAGTTACTCTCTGTGGATGCCGAATTGATGGTAACGGTAGAACGTCGTGATCGTGCAGAGAACTTGCCTCCTGTTGGAAATATGGTTTCACAAGGTAAATGGATTCACCTCTGATATTCAACAGTTGAAAATATTTGGGTTGTCCATTTAAAGAGAGTTTTCGATGAAATATGCAGCAGATCTGATTCAGTTGGACCATGTGGGAGATATCGGAATGAGCGAGATGATTGGACTCATGCGGCTTCATGTGCAGGAGGTTGCCCGATTCACGACGCTGATCTCCCAAAGTTTGGTGTTGGATCAACAGCAAGTTGAAGAGTTGATGGAAGATTGTAATGGCTATCAGGTGGATGCAACCCCTTTTGTGGAAGAGACCGGGGCAGGAAACTATCAGTTTTCGCCACTTGGGCTTTTTCTGCTTAAAGGGTGTGCCAAAGTTCACGATATTGGAAAACCTCTGTTTCGATCAATCTATCGTCTGGAGAGGGGGCTGACAGAGGAGGAGTTTGTACGTCAGAAAATGCATGCTGATTTGACACGGGTGATTGTGCGTTCGCTTCTGTTAGATACACGCTACAGTTGGCAAACACCGGAAATTGTACGATTGGTTGCAGATTTTGCGGCAGCACACCAAGAGAAGCTTGATGGTACCGGGTACCCGGATGGTAAGGCTGGCAGAGAGATTCCCCTGCTGGGACGGTTGCTAGCCATTGCGGATGCGCTCAGTGCGATTGTGAATCCGCGCCCCTATCAGGCAGAAACTCCGCTGGCTACAGCGTTAGAGTGGTTGAAGAGAGATCGTGGAAGCCATTTTGATGAAAAATTATTAGATGGTGCGGTGGCAGTTCTCGAACAGGAAGACTACTCGTCACAGCGTTTCAGTGGTAACTGGGCAGATGAGGCGGGATTTACGGGTGACTTTAACCTGTTGTTGGGAAATGCCTGTAAAGTTCAATGGGGTGGTGCAGAGCTAGAGCTTCTGGAGACGACTCAGGAAGAGTTATCGTCCATGCAAAACTTGCTTAAGGAAGAGGGGAGGAGTCGTAACTTCTCAATGAGATGAAATCCTTACTACCGCTACTGATTCTGACACTGCTGTCTCTATCTTCAGCGGTATCTGCTGTCGGGGATGGCAGTAATGTAACCGATACGGTGGCGCTATCTCTGTCAAAAGGGTGGAATCTTGTCGGCATCTCAACAGAACCAGATGAACATGCACTGGAAACGCTAACCGACAACCACCCACAAATCACTGCAATCTGGAACTATTGTGGTGACTGCACTGCTACGGGCTGGCAGCGCTGGATTCGTGACTTTACCCAGTTAACGCAACCACAGGCAGATGACCTCACCTCACTGCAAATCTACAAGGGGTACTGGTTCCACCTTGATGATGCCGTGACTACAGCTATCACTGGAAACAGTGTTACCGGACCTTTTCAGCTCACTCAAAGTGGATGGTCGATGATTGCGGTCGATACCCCGGTTACCGATATGCAATCATTGATGGAGCCTCATAATCTGGACTCAATCTGGTCCTGGGAGAATGGGCAATGGAAATCCTACCTTACTGACATACCCTACTTTCTCAATTCACTCTCAGCACTGGAACGCGGAAAAGGCTACTACGGTTTTGCCTCGTCACTGCCCGACTATCCGGATGCAAGTGACTCTGGCAATGATGCCTCAGACAGCAACGTGCAGGCCGATAGCAGTGGGTCACTCACCATTCAACAGGATGTACCTGTACCGATGAACCTTGATGGAGAGAGCATCACAGTCATCCTGCCGGTAACTGCCCCGGATGGCACCACACTCCAATTCTCATTAATGAACACACCAGCCAGTGGCAGTGTCATTTCGATTGATGCGACATCGGGTTCACTGGTCTATCAGCCGAACAGCGATGCAACAGGCAACGAGTCACTACAGTATCGTGTGGTTGATAATGAGGGCCTTTCTGTCGAGGGAGAAGTTGAGATTCCGCTGAGTCTTGATATCAGTGGAACCGTATCCGGCATGCTGCCCGATGCTTCAGGCAGCATCATTCTGACCTCGGATGCGATATTAACCAGCCAATCCATTCAACCGGGCGGAGGTTACAGTTTCACCGATCTACCGGTTGCAGAGTATGTATTGCAGGCCGTCATCAGCGGACATGATAGCGGTAACGCCAGGGTCGTTACTCCGACAGCGGTTGCCCAGCCGCTGAATGCAACATTACAGCCGAACGTTCGCACCCTTTTCCCAAGAGCAGTCCCCACAACCACCACCGATTTCACCGCTATCCCGCTCCCCGTTGACCGTTTCCGTTACCACTGGGAAGAGGATGTCAGTGTCTCTGGATCTGAGTACAGTGCTTACATCAACCAACCGCATCAGATTACGGTACTTGAGCAACAGATCGAACTACCGGATCTCACTGCAGCAACCCGGCTGCAACGCCACTACAATGTTCTCTTGAGTGACGCCGATCAACAGTGGAGCCGGGAACACGCCTATCGACTGTTGGAAACAATGAAGAGCATCCCCCAACAGACCCGCTCTTCTTATGCAGTACAGACACTCGTGCCCTCAATCTGGCACCTGACCAACGACCATCTCCCCAACGATATCACCATCACAGACTCTACTGACTCTCAGGGCAACCTGATCCAGCGCAATGTCGTTGTCTCCAGTGACATCTTTACCTATGCCTCTCCCAAACTGGTGCAGGTCGACGGTAAACGGGGCGTCTATTACTCCAAACGGCTCCACCATGCGCTGGTCCGTTTTGTCACCAGTGAGGGGACCAACAACAGTGCTGCAGACAAGATTCTGCGAGAACGCTTTGGTCTCTCGATCCAGGTAGATGACTATAGCCGCGTGACCGGTGAAGATGGCGCCAACTTTCAATCCTTCCACCCCTGGGAACTGGTTGAAATCATCAACCTGTTCGAAGAGATGCCATCCGGCTTCCACAAGATTACCGGTCTCGACTTCCTGATTCGACGGCAGGATGGTCACCCCCATCCACTCTACCCCGATGCACCTGCCGTGGCATGGCCAACCAGGAGTGAGGGGTACATCGAATTCATGGATATCGCCTTTACTTCCACCAGCATCGATTACCTGCACAGGCTGATTGTTCACGAAAAGTCACACTTCATCTGGGAAAAACGTAACTTCTCAATAACCCCATGCAGTTACGCTTTCAGCAGGCAGACTTTTCCACTCAGCAAATCTGGTAGATAGGGGATCCTGTTTTCAGCAGATGTTCG
>DUYW01000099.1 GCA_013349825.1 Gammaproteobacteria bacterium
CGCAGCCAATAGCAGGCTATTAGCAAGGTTTTCAACGAAGATATTGGGCGCTATGGGCGTTAGGCATTTACACATGACTTATTCAGAGGTTCCCTAATCAAAACCTGCAGAAAACAGAGTATCTCGGTTTGGGGCTTCATCAGGGATCGAACATCTGCTGAAAACAGGGTCCCCTATCTACCAGATTTGCTGAGTGGAAAAGTCTGCCTGCTGAAAGCGTAACTGCATGGGGTTATTGAGAAGTTACGAGAAGTCGAATTAAATTAGTGAACTAGGGCGGCCTGGGAGTCGTGCAGGTTGAACTCAGCCAGACCACCCCGTTCATTGATAATAGTATAGATTCTGCTGATCATCTCAATACGTAATTCTACGTATTTTAGTTTCTGTTCGGTTTCTGCTGCGGAACAGATATAATCCACTTTATGCAACTGATCGTAATTGCCGCCGGGGGTGCACTAGGTGCCGTAGCCCGTTACCTTCTATCAAATAGTGTCTATCACTGGTTTGGTAGAGGTTTCCCTTGGGGAACATTGACTGTTAATGGGTTAGGCTCACTATTGATGGGGCTGCTGTTTGTGCTGTTGACAGAGCGCCTGGCATTAGGGCCGCAATGGCGAGGTTTTCTACTGATTGGTTTTCTCGGCGCGTTTACTACCTTCTCTACCTTTTCCATTGAGACCCTAAACCTGATCGAAGGGGGAGCTTTGGGAAGAGCCTTAATCAATATGGTGGGCAGTGTGGTGCTCTGTGTGGCGGCGGCATGGGGTGGTGTAGTGGTTGGGCGGATGGCTTGGGGAGGGGGATAATGGCAGTTAAAAGAACAACGGTAATGATGGTACGAATTTACCTTTCCGAGGAGCGCGCTCAACTGAATCAACTACTCAAATTGTTGCATGAAAAGGAGAAGCTGCGTGGAGTGACAGTATTTCGTGGTATCTCCGGGTTTGGTGACGGGGGGGAGATTCATACTGGTGGGTTGCTTGATCTGTCACTCAACTTACCGATTGTGGTGGAGTTTTTTGATAGCCCGGAGAAGGTGGAACGGGTATTGGAAGATCTTATAACAACAGTTGATCCAGCTCATATCGTGAGCTGGGAGGCAAAGCAGATAATTAAATAATTATGTTAGATCCAAAAAGAGTACGAGAAGATCTGGATGGTGTAGTCGCAGGGCTGGCACGTCGTGGGTTTACCCTGGACAGCAAAAATATGGCTGCACTGGAGGTGCGTCGCAAAGAGACACAGATGCGCACTGAGGAGTTGCAGAGCCAGCGTAACAGCAAGTCCAAGGGGATTGGTCAGGCCAAAGCAAAGGGAGAGGATATTAAACCTCTGCTGGATGAAGTTGCTCAACTGAAAGGGGCGCTGGAGGCTGCTCAAGAGGAGTTGAATCAGGTCCAGACTGAGATGAGTGAGTTGATGATGGGGGTACCCAATATTCCGCACGACTCCACCCCGGATGGAAGAGGGGAAGAGGAGAATGTTGAAATTCGTCGCTGGGGTGAACCGCTTGCGTTAGATTTTGAGGCCAGGGACCATGTTGATCTCGGCGTTGAGCTGAAAGGAATGGACTTTGAACTGGGTGCAAAGATCACCGGCTCTCGCTTTGTGGTGATGCAGGGACAGATCGCCCGCATGCACCGTGCCCTGACACAGTTTATGCTCGATACCCACACCACTGAACATGGTTACACAGAGTTGTATGTTCCTTATGTGGTCAACTCCGACAGCCTGCGCGGTACTGGACAACTGCCTAAATTCAAGGAAGATCTGTTCGCTCTCGGTACAGCCGGTATTCCTGAAGAAGAGCAGGTGCGAGACTACTACCTGATCCCGACGGCCGAGGTGCCGGTCACCAATATTGCTCGCAACGAGATCCAGAAGGCAGAAGAGTTGCCTCGTAAGTTTGTTGCTCATACCCCCTGCTTCCGCAGTGAGGCGGGTTCCTACGGGCGTGATACCCGAGGGATGATTCGTCAGCACCAGTTTGAGAAGGTGGAGCTGGTGCAATTGGTGCGCCCGCAAGATTCATATCAGGCACTGGAAGGGTTGACCGCTAACGCTGAAACCATTTTGCAGAAGCTGCAGCTACCCTACCGGGTGGTCGCTCTCTGTACCGGAGATATCGGTTTCTCCTCCTCCAAGACCTATGATCTGGAGGTGTGGCTACCGGGGCAGAGTGCCTATCGAGAGATCTCCTCCTGCAGTAATTTTGAGGATTTCCAGGCACGACGGATGCAAGCGCGCTGGCGTAACCCGGAGACGGGCAAGCCAGAACTGCTGCACACCCTGAATGGTTCTGGTTTGGCGGTGGGGCGTACTCTGGTTGCTGTGATGGAGAATTACCAGCAGGCTGATGGCTCTATTGTGGTACCTGAAGTGCTACGTAGCTACATGGGTGGCCTCGATAAGATTTGTGTTCCCGAATAATTAGACTTGAGATAAGAGAAGAATAGTATGGATTTTTTGCCGATTTTCATGGATGTACGGGGTCGTACCTGTCTGATCGTAGGTGGTGGCGAAGTGGCTGCACGCAAGGTACAGATGCTCTTGAGAGCAGGGGCCAAGGTTGAGGTGGTGGCTCCAGAGTTGGGAAACACCATGCAGACGTTCAATCAAGAGGGGAAAATCCAGTGGATTGAAGCGGGATTTGATCCGGCTCATCTGCAGAATCCGGCACTGGTCTATGCTGCTACTGACCGGCAGAGTATTAATCAGCAGGTCTCCGAGTTGGCAAAAGAGAAGAACATCCCGGTTAACGTGGTTGATACTCCGTCGTTGTGCAACTTTATTACCCCTTCGATCATTGACCGCTCACCGGTGGTAGCAGCAATCTCCACTGGCGGGGCCTCGCCGGTGCTGGCGAGGTTGATTCGTTCCCGTCTGGAGTCGATGATCCCGGCTGCCTATGGGCAGTTTGCGACATTGGCGGCGAAATTCCGGGACACGGTGAAAGAGAAGATTGACCCCAAAAATCGTCGTCTCTTCTGGGAGAAGGCGTTCCAGGGGCCGATTGCAGAGATGATCTTCTCCGGTCGTACCGACGAGGCGGAACAGGCGATGAACAAGATGGTGGAGACCTGTTGTCGTGCTGATGGTGGAGAGCCACTCAATAGTGGTGAGGTTTATCTGATTGGTGGTGGTCCCGGTGACCCGGATCTACTCACCTTTCGAGCATTGCGTTTGATGCAACAGGCCGATGTAGTGGTCTATGATCGCTTGATTTCCCCCGCTGTGCTGGATCTGACACGTCGTGATGCAGACCGTATGTATGTGGGTAAGGAACGAGATAACCATTCAGTGCCACAGGACCAGATCAATCAGCTGCTGGTTGATTTGGCAAAACAGGGCAAACGGGTGGCACGACTGAAGGGGGGAGACCCCTTTATCTTTGGCCGTGGTGGTGAGGAGATTGAATTGCTGGCGGAGCATCAGATACCCTTCCAGGTTGTGCCGGGTATTACTGCCGCCTCGGGTATCTCCTCTTATGCGGGCATTCCGTTGACCCACCGCGACCATGCGCAGTCCGTCACCTTTGCCACTGGACATCTTAAGGATGGCTCCTCAGACCTCAACTGGCAGGCTCTGGCACAACCGGGGCAGACGGTGGTTTTCTATATGGGATTGAAAGGGGTTGAAACGATCTCATCCAAATTGATCGAACATGGAATGGACCCCAAGACTCCGGCAGCCTTAGTGCAGAAGGGGACTACACCAGATCAGAAAGAGTACATTGGTACACTGGAAACACTGCCGCAGATTGTTAAGGAGTCAGATATTAAACCTCCCACATTGACTATTATTGGTAGTGTAGTGACACTGCACGCGAAGCTGGATTGGTTTCAGCCTGATGAGCAGCGCGGTAACGAGCCTCGGGTTTTCTAGAATGACACAAGAGCAGACCAATATTCCGGTGATCCCGGATGAGTACTTTGTTGCGGCGTTACGGTTGATCGGTATGGCGAGCCTGGAGGGGGCTTATCACGCCTCTGAATTTCGCAAAGTAGGAGAGGTTTATGATCTACTGAATGAGTTGTTGGAGGTCTATGCGCAGGAGAATAGTGACAATGCTCTTAGCGCGAAGTCTGTAGATGAGGTAGAGCCGCCGCGCTTGACCATTGATCACCTCTTTATCATCGAGGTAGCAGTTGCCTTTGCGTTAGAACGGGGTAAACTTGATGAACAGAAAGCGTTGGCTGAAGCGGTACAGGCTGGCTTTAAAGAGCATAATGATGCGATTCGAAAACAGGCTGAGGTACCGACTGAAGCGACTCGTGAATGATAAATGCATAGTGATAATCAGGCGAAGAGCTGATCAAATCTGGTCGTAAACCTATCAGAGGAGTAGAGAAGATGTTAGTTAAAGATATTATGAGTCGCCATGTGCGCACAGTAACACCAGATACCCCCATGCGTGAGGTTGTCTCCGCAATGACACTCTACCGTGTGAGTGGGCTCCCAGTGATAGAAGAGGAGAGGCTGGTTGGTTTTATTGCTGAGAAGGATGTGCTTCACCACCTCTTTCCCTCGCTGGAAGAGGCGATGACCCAGAGAGGGACCTTTGACTTTGAGGATATGGAGTCCAATTATGCCCAGGTTGTGAATCTTAAGGTGAGTGACTTAATGTCTACAGGTGTGATTGGAGTTACTCAAGATATGCCGGTACTCAAGGCAACCTCACTGATGGTACGCCACCGTTTTAGACGTATTCCGGTTGTTGATGGAGATAAACTACTGGGAATGATGAGCTTGGGGGATGTGCATAAGGCAATCTTCAAGAAAAATATTGCCGATGTATGTGCCAAGGTTTAACCACTAACATCGTTTCAAGGCTGGTTTATGGATAAGTCCCTCTCTATGAGAGGGACTTTTTGGTTTTAATTCCATGAATTTATATAGGGGGAAAACTTATGGTTGAATCAATTCACCCAATTTTACTTAACTTTATCTATGTTGTTGTGGGTGGGGTCGTTACGCTAATCTTTATGTGGGTAGGGTGTAAAATATTTGCCCATATTATGGATTTTAGTATCTCTGATGAGTTGCAGAAAGGGAATCTTGCAGTAGGTCAAATGGTGATGGGGCTCTATGTGGGGATTGGAATCGCGTTAGGACTGGTGATTGGTTTAGGCTTGAATTAAGAAAGCACTGAACAGGTCATGCACAGTTTACGATGGGTCCAATGGGGAATTCTATTTTGGGGCTTCTATTCGCAAGCGGTGTTGGCGATCGATTTACGGAGAGTTGAGTCAGGGTTTTATACGGATCAATACGATGCCCATTTCAGGAAACAGTCCAAGCACTACTTTGGTCCGATGATTGATTGGCATTGGTTCAAGGCGCAGGGGATTGCTGAATCCAATTTGCGTCCTAATGCAAAAAGTTACAAAAAGGCTTATGGGATTATGCAGTTACTTCCTTCTACCTTTGATGAAATTCGCCAAAATGGGGCAGGGTTCAGCGGTGCGCAAATTGAAGAACCACGTTGGAATATCGCAGCGGGGATCTACTATGACCGTTATCTGTTTCGCAAGTTTGCCGCCATTGAAGATGTGACAGAGAGGTTGAATTATACCTTTGGGGCCTACAATGCAGGACGTTCTCGAATTATCAGAAGTCTGAAGGGGCTACGGACAGAGAAGGAACCTTGGCCTCAGTGGAGTAGTTTGGAGGGTAGTATCCCTTGGGAAACCTCAAGATATGTCGAGCGGATATACTGGCTTATGGAGTAGATGGGTTACTCTTTCGACTGGGGCACTGAAAGAAGGATATGGTTTTGGAAGATTTTGAAGAGAACAGGGTTTGGAAGGTTCTTTCCATTGATGATGAACAGAGTGTTCATGACACCTATCGTGCGATTCTATGTGAGGATGAGCTGGGGACTGAGCTGGATGACCTGTTTGATGTCATATCTTCTCAAAAGAAGACCGATTCTAGTGAGATGCGTTATCACCTTGACAATGAATTGAGTGGTCAAGCAGGTTTTCAGCGTGTAGAGCAGGCTCTTGAGGCGGGAGATCCCTATGTGGTGGTATTTATTGATATGCGTATGCCTCCAGGGTGGGATGGGTTAAAAACTGCCGAGATGATCCGCCAGATTGATCCTGATGTGCGCATTATTTTGATTACGGCCTACGCTGATTATGAGTTGAGTGAAATTCGAGAGCGAATCGGTGATGATTTTGTCTTTATGAATAAACCGGTGACTCAGAATGAGTTGCTGCAGATCACCTCCCTGTTCGTTAAGCAGTGGTTTAATGCGCATGAAAACCGTACAAACAATATTGAGGAGGATGGTTCACTATCCCCCTCTGCAGATAGTCTTTTTGACCATGATGATGAAACATTTAATGTATTGCTGGTTGATAGTTCACCAACAATATTAGCTGTTTATGGATTTTTATTAAAGAGAAATCCACATTGTATTGTTGAGGTGGCAGAAGGGGTGGATGAGGCGTTGGAGCGGATGCAGACCTTTATTCCGGACCTTGCGATTGTGGACTATTTTATGCCTCAGAAAGAGGGGCTAATTTTAATAAAAGAGCTGCTGCAGCAAGAGGCTCAAAATGCAGTGCTCTCATTTTTTATTCATAAGTCGGAGGAAAAACTGGTTGAATATGAATCTGATTTGATAGAGGTGCTTTACAAGGATGATCCAACAGAGGTCTTCCTCCACCGTATCGGATCCATGCTGCAAACCTTCTACACCCGGAGAGCATTGCACTCTATTCAGAATCAGGCGACAACCCCCGTTAAGAAAACAGAACAAGTTGAGCAGAAACCGTTTGATACATACAGGCGCCTGCTTCTGCTGGAATCGATTCTCGATAGCGTACCAGAGATTCTGTTAGTGGTTGGGAGTGATCAGAAAATCAGTTACGCAAATCGCACTGCAGTCCATCAACTGGGATATGAGCTGGATCAATTGAATGGTATGGCATTGTCAGGGCTGATGGACTGGAACAGCCCGAGAGAGGGTAGAGAAGAGCGGCAGCTTCAATGTCAGGATGCCCGCAATATACCCGTTGTGGTCTCAAGCTATACTCTTAATGGGGGAGGCGATGCTGAGGGTGAGCTGTTGGTCTGTTATCTCTCGGACAGGCACCTAGGTGGTTAAAATTAAGAGCATATGTAATGGATAAAGAGAGCAATAAAGGCGGACAGTCAGAGGTTCAAGGTAGTCAAGAAGTAGAGGTGCCTTTGGTGTACCAAATTCAGGTCAGTTACGTCGCAGTTGAAGACCGCTTGATGCTGCGTGTGCTCACCAAGCAGGGTGAGGAGTTTACCTACTGGGTTACGCGTCGCTTATCGAATGGATTGATCACCGGGATGTATCATATGCTGGGTATTGACCGTTCCTCACTGGAGCAAGGTTGGTCAAAAGAGCACGCGGGAGTTCCAACCAGCCAGGATGTTCAGCAAGAGATCCGTTCCATGCAGCTGGAGCGGAAACAGCAGAACCTGGACCATACCACTCAATATGGAGAGGGTGTTGAACGTGTTCAGCCAGAGGGTATAAGTCCTCAGTTAATTCGTCGGATTAATTTTCAGCCCAGCCCCCCCTATACGATCCTTCAGATCGACTCCGGCTCAGGAAGCAGTCACCGTTTCGGATTCAATAATGAGCTACTTGCAGGAATGCTAAAAGGGGTAGAGGGTAATGTTAAAAAAAATGGCTGGGTAGAACCATTTTCAAAGAGTGGAGCTATTGAGAAAACTTCGGATGGACCAGATGTGGATCCAGACAGAACCGAAGAGCCAATATTGCACTGATTACAACAGGCTCTTCATTTCCATTCAAAATTGTGGTGTGTGGTTGGTGCTGTTTTCCGGTGCTGCTTCAGGTTGAATAACCAACGGGGTACCTCTCCAGGGGAAAACAGGAGGGGAGCCGAAATTGATACTGCATTGATAACGCAAGTTGTACCAAACAACAGAACCAGGAGTAGAGTCATTGATTGCTGTTCCTGCATGAGAATCGGAGTAGGTGGTTTTAAACGCGCCCCCTTCGCCCACATCACAGGTTGAATGTGCCTGATCCAGACATTCAGTTGGACTCTGTTGACATTTTGCGGAGTAGAGCAGCTGCCCATTCTTTGAATTACTGGTAATGCAGCCGGATAATAGTAGAATGAATACAAGCAAAATACTGTTTTTCATGGCTTTTACGGTATGTGGAGAGGGTAGAGAGTAAAGATAGAGTCTACCTCTCTCCACCTAAAAGAGCCAGAAACAACATTGAATATTTTCAATATTTTGGAGGGTGTTCTATGGCGATAACGACCTGGATCGTGATGGTTACTGTGTGGTGAGAAGTGTGACCATATCAAAAAGGAGTACGGTATAGCTCAGCCCCAGTATGGTAATCGTGGCTGTTTTAAACTCCTGTTCGTATCCATGCTGCTGGTTATAGAGTATTTTTTTGAAGGTATCCATCACTATTCTCCGGTCTGTCAAATTGTTGCCCTAAAGCATCTTTCCTCTTCATATAAAGCAATAATTGTGCCATTTCATGTGATGGCTGATGGCTGGTGGCAATCAAGTCAAAGAGTGGAAGGGGGCAATATTCAAAATTATAGACTCTGTAGATCGGTCCGCTGAAGAGATCTGATGATTCTGTTATACGTTGGATAATATAAACGAGAATCAATCCTATATTATCAATTGTGGATATTATTTCCCGTTATAGAGTTGAGCGGGTGTTTTTTCAGGTACCCGTTACAAAACAGTAATTTATTAATACGATGAAGTTTAAATAAAAAAATGGTTTTTATTGTGATCTATCAATGTGTTATTAATAGAACCTAATTTTATTTATTGTCAAGCGGTGCAATGTTCTGGTGTTTCAGCAAGAAAGTGGGGGGTTCACAAAGCCTGTGGATAACCCTGTGTATATAGGTTTGATAGGTACAGCGAAACGTAAAGTGGTTAGGGAACCTCTGAACAAGTCTGGGTAATTTGAATTACGTCCATAGTGTCCAAGATCAAGGCGAAGATCGCAGCCAATAGCAGGCTATTAGCAAGGTTTT
>DUYW01000100.1 GCA_013349825.1 Gammaproteobacteria bacterium
ATTGCCCTGACCAATTTAGGCGATCTGTTTGGCTGGGGTAATATCCAGCTGGGCTGGTTTGCCTTTCCCTTTACCTTGATTGCAGTGATTGGTGCGATCAATGCGCTTAATATGGTGGATGGTGTCGATGGGCTGGCCGGTAGCCTCAGCTTGATTGCGTTGATTAGTATGGGGCTGTTGGCATGGCAGGGAGGAAGAGCGTTAGAGGCGTGGACGGCGCTACTGTTTTCGGTCTCGATTATCCCTTATCTGCTCTGTAATTTGAGTGTCTGTGGTCGTAAGCGGCGTATTTTTTTGGGGGATGGGGGCAGTATGGTGCTGGGCTTTGTGATTGCCTGGTTGGCGATTGCACTCTCTCAACCTGAGGTTGGTACGGCTCGGCAGGCAGTTTTTGCACCGGTCACCGCTTTGTGGTTGTTTGCGGTGCCACTGGTAGATACGGTTGCGATTATGGTGCGGCGGTTGATCAAGGGACAGTCCCCCTTCCTGCCGGATCGTGACCATCTGCACCATATTGTGTTGCGTATGGGCTATCGAGATCGTCATGCGCTGCTCTTTATTATTTTGGCGGCGCTGGTGTTGGCGGGTGCCGGTCTGTGGATGGAATTTGCAGGAGTGGCGGAGTCGCTCCGCTTTATGCTCTTCCTCGGTTTTGCTCTGCTCTATATGGTGCTGTTACAGTATATCTGGCGGGTTATTCGGGGCGTGCGTACCGCTGTGCGCTCGATGAGGTATGTTGTCTGGAAGTTGTTGCTACCACTGGCTTCACTCTCTCGCTTGACTAAGCAAGGCGTGCTCTTTGTGGCGGATGGAACCTCTGTATACCTTTCGTTGGCCATTGCGCTACAGCTTCATTATGGGGAGTGGGATACGGTTGCACGTTTCTTTGAGGGGCCGTTGTCGCTAGGATTGTGGACAGCGCCACTGTTGGCATTCCCTGTTTTTGGCTGGTTTGGGCTGTATCGTTCGATTATTCGTTACTTTGGCTCCCGGGCGCTCTGGTCTGTGACCGGGGCGGTCATGCTTTATGGGCTGCTCTATGCGGCGGGGTGGCTGCTCTTCTCATCCAGTGGTGTAGCGGATGGGCAGGTGCTGTTGCCAGGAACAGTACTACTACTCCATGTGCTGATGTTGCTGCTGATGATTGGCGGGGCAAGGATGGTGGCGCGTAAATTACTGCAGCTACAGTGGGGAGGATTGGGGTTAGAGAGCGCACAGCGTCGTGTGTTGATTATTGGTGCTGGAGATGCCGGCTGCCAGTTGGCTAGTGGGCTGCACCAAGCAGGTGGATATCAGTTGGTCGGTTTTGTGGATGATAACCGGGATCGGGAGGGGCGTTTACTTTCTGGTTTGCCGGTGATCGCCTCGTCAGCACTGGAGCAGTTTATTGATCAGCATGAGGTGACCGATGTGTTGCTGGCAACGGAAGAACTGGATGGGATCAATGGACAGCTAGAACGTAACCAGCTGCTGCAACGTTTAAGAGGGTTACAGGTGCGGGTACGAGAGGTGCCACAAATAGAGGCATTGGTTTCAGGAAAGATTGGGCTGGAGGATGTAAAAGAGCTGAATGTGGCTGATCTGTTGCAGCGACAACCAGTTTGGTTAGATGTGGTGCAGGTTGAGCAGCAGGTTAGTGGAAAAACAATGTTGGTCTGTGGCGCGGGGAGCTTGGTGGGGCAGTCACTCTGTCAGGAGATCATCAACTATCGGCCCAAGCTGCTACTGCTATATGAGCAGGATGATAAGGCACTCAACCAACTGCATCAACTGTTGCTGCTTAAACTCAAGAGGCTGGAGCAAGCTTATCTTCAACAGGTAGGGGAGCAGGATCAGTTGATTAATGCACATAGTAGCAGCGCTGGGAAGAGTGCTATGCGCGGGGTGCGTCTGCTACCACGCATCGTACCGTTACTGGGATCACTGCGAGACCAGCAGCGGGTGACAGAAATTGTAACGACCTGGCGTCCACAAATTCTCTTTTATGCCGAAGAGAGTCATGATGAACTGCTGATGGAGCAGAACCTGGTAGAAGGGGTGAANGGGAGCTTACTGACTAGCTGGTCACTGGCACAAGTGGCGATTGAGCAGGCGGTGCCTCGCTTTATCATGGTGAGTACGGACCGTACAGCGGTGCCGGGGCAAGCAATTTCTGCAATTAAGCAGGTGACAGATCGAGTGGTGCAGAGTTTGGGGAGCCACTCAGAACTTCGTTTTGATCCACAGTCTGAGCCATCTTCAAGAACTCATCGTAAAACACAGCTCTCTATTGTACAGATGGGGCATTTGTTGGAACGTTCAAGTCCGTTAATCACCCGGCTCCGAAACCAGATCAGCAGGGGGGGAGCGATAACCTTGCCTGATCCGGAACAGCTGCGTTACTTCCTTACTGGACATGAGGCGGCTCAGTTGATCTTGGGGGCGTTGGTATTGTTGGATGAGACCACAACAGAAGTGAAAACGAATGGAGGGGGAGCGAATGTCCCGGTCACCTTTGTATTGGATATGGGGGAGCCGGTGAAAATTGTAGAGCTGGCTCGGAGAATGGTTGAGCTGTCAGGGTTACGGGTGAAAGATGAACGCTCTCCTGAAGGGGATATCGAGATTGAGTTTACCGGGCTACGGTCAGAACAACGTTTTGAGAAGCCAATCACGGACGATCAGGCAAGGGCAACCTCCCACCCACAGATTATGCAGCTCTTACCCGATTACCTACCTTGGGAGTCGCTGGAATCTCAACTGCGCACCCTGCAAATTGCAGCTGAGAATGGTGATGTAGAGATGATCCGGGCCTTGCTAAGTCAGCTGGTTGAAGAGTACCAGCCCGATGAGCGGGTTGCAGATTGGGTATACCGGGAGCAGATGTCTAGAAAGAAGTAGATGGAGAAAAAAATCATAATTTATCTGTTTCTGAAAAGTTGATCGGTATGGGGGGATTAGTGTCAGCTAACTTATGAAAAGACAGGACTTTCACTGGAAGAGGTTTATAAGCTTCATTGACCGAAAACCTGGTGGGAGTAGGCCAGCTCTTTTAGCGTTATGCTGTGTGGTATTGCCAATCAGATAATGAGCTGTGAATTAGTTGTATGGAAAAAGGTGAATCTTATGTTTAAATGATTTGATGGTAGAGTGGTCATAGAGGTCGGTGGAAAATCAAAAGATGCTTACCTTGCCATGGATGATATTGAGTCCGGATATGGGAACGCTATACCACTTTGGTTATTTGGTTATTTGGTTATTTGGTTGTTTGGGTTTTTGTATTAGGAAAACCAATGTGTAGCAATATTCGATGGAAGCAGCGGTTTCAGAACCATAGTCGAGCCTGTCAACTGTTACGGAGCATATTTGAACCGTTGTTGGAGCAAAACCTTGAACAGTGAACAGGTTGGTGTTGAACTCTATCGCAATCGCATGGTTCATCACGGTGCAGTTGATGGGGTAACGGGCTCTTGCCATCAACTTTTCTGGAATGGGCAGCGCTCTATTTTGATCGATTGTGGTCTGTTCCAGGGGGCGGAAGTGGCCCCCGATGGCAGCCATTTCGACCAAATGAAGATTGATTTCCCGGTAGAACAAATTGACGCACTGGTGGTTACGCATGTCCATATCGACCATGTGGGGCGTATCCCCTATCTGTTGGCTGCTGGCTTTAGTGGCCCTGTCTACTGTAGTGAACCCTCGGCAAAACTATTGCCACTGGTGCTGGAAGATGCCCTGAAGATTGGCTTTACCCGCAACCAACAACTGATTGAACGCTTTCTCAAACAGATCAAACAACAGATTCAGCCACTCCCCTACAAGCAGTGGCAGGATATTGGTACAGATCTGACATTTCCTCCTTCAGGTCGCGGGATGACTCCAGAGAGTGAAGAGATAGAAGAGCGTGGAAAATCCAAACTCCGCATCAAACTGCAGCAAGCGGGTCACATCCTGGGTTCAGCGTATGTGGAGTGTGATCTGATTACCCATATTGGTACCTCTTCTTCTGCTAAAGGGAAAGGTGGGGCGGGGATTGTTCGAGAAAGAATTACCTTTTCCGGTGACCTCGGTGCCCCCTATAGCCCGTTGCTTAACGCACCTCGCGCACCGTACCGATCAGATTGCCTGATTCTCGAAAGTACCTACGGTGACAAAGTACACCGTGGGCGCAGAGAGCGTCGTAATCAGTTGAAAAAAATCATCCAGCGGGCCATTCGTGACCGGGGGGTCATTCTGATTCCGGCTTTCAGTATCGGACGCACCCAGGAGTTACTCTATGAACTCGAAGAGCTAACTCACCGTGATGAGGTGGACCTGGAGGTGGTGGTCGATTCACCGCTGGCAGCACAATTTACTGAAACCTACCGTGCGCTCAAACCCTATTGGGATCGTGAGGCGAAGCGAAAACTAAAGCGGGGACGGCATCCGCTCGCCTTTGAACAGCTCTGGACGATCAATGACCATGAAGCTCACCTGCAGACTGTTGAATATCTGAAGAAGACAGCGAAGCCAACAATTGTTATTGCAGCCAGTGGCATGTGTAGTGGGGGCAGAATCGTCAACTACCTTAAGGCGCTGATTGAAGACAAGCGCACGGATATCCTCTTTGTCGGTTACCAGGCCAAAGGTACACCGGGGCGGACGATCCAGAAATATGGCCCCAAAGGAGGATGGGTGAAACTGGATGGAAAACGTTACACCATCAGGGCCAAAACCTATACAGTCAGTGGTTATAGTGCTCATGCGGACCAGCAGAACTTGGTCAACTTCATCAAACGGATGCGACACAAACCAAAAGAGGTGCGTCTGGTGCATGGAGACAGGGGCGCGAAAGAGCAACTGAAACAGGAGCTGAGTCAACTATTGCCAGAGAGCAAGGTTTGGGTTCCATAGCGGCTAGGGTGTTGAGCCTTGTTAATAACGATTCCGGAAGATGTCCTTAAGAGATGTACTGAATAGGGTGATATGAACCTGAATTTATATGAATTTTAAAGATCTATTAAAAATCAATAATCTGGCTACCCCTGTGTTGGCTCTTCCTCGCCCGCTGAAACGCTTTATAGCGGTGACGGCAGATGCATTGCTGGCATTTATTGCATTGTGGTTGGCATTAAGCCTGCGGCTAGAGAGTTGGGTTGTACTGGAGGGCAATCAGTTGTGGGCTGGCCTGCTCGCTATACTGATGGTGGTTCCGATTTTTACCTATTTTGGTCTCTATCGCGCAATTTTCCGCTATTCAGGATGGCGTGCGATGATGACGATGGTACATGCATCGCTGCTCTATGGACTGATTTATGCAATGGTCTTTACTGTAGTTGGGGTGTCGGGGGTGCCACGTTCTGTTGGTGTCATTCAACCGATCCTGTTTTTGATTGCAGTGGGTTTAACGCGGGCGCTGGTGCGTTACTGGTTAGGAGGGCTTTACCGGGAGATTTTGAATCGCCAGAATTCACCGGGGGTATTGATTTATGGTGCCGGGGAGGCGGGTCGACAACTGCAGCGTGCTCTTTCAATGGCATTGGGGTATCGCCCCCTAGGCTATCTGGATGATGAACAGCAATTGCATGGAAAGTTGGTGGATGGATGGCCGGTCTATAACCCTCAGGATTTGCCTGCATTGATTGAGTCGCTGGGGGTGGCCGATGTGTTGATGGCCATGCCTTTGTTGAAACGTTCTGAAAGATTGCAGTGTATCGAGTGGTTACGTCAATATCCGGTACATGTGCGTACCCTGCCGAGCCTGGATGATTTGGCATCGGGTAAAGTGACATTGGCAGATCTACACGAGCTGGATATTGAGGATCTGCTGGGGAGAGACTCAGTACTCCCCGATGATAGCCTGATTAACCGTAATACACGCGATAGAGTGGTGTTGGTGACAGGGGCCGGTGGAAGTATCGGCAGTGAGCTTTGTAGGCAGGTTTTGGCTTGCAGCCCCCGAAAGTTGTTGTTGATTGATCACAGTGAATTTGCGCTTTATGAGATTCACCAGTCTCTGCTAGAGCTGTCAGATGATGTTGAGCTGGTGCCGCTGCTTGCCTCGGTGCAGAATGAGTCCCGTATGGGGGAAATATTAGAGACTTGGGTGCCACATATTATTTACCATGCAGCAGCCTACAAGCATGTGCCGTTGGTAGAGCATAACCCTGCGGAGGGGGTGCGTAATAATGTGTGGGGGACATGGGTCTGTGCACGGATGGCTGCACAGTATCAGGTGCCACACTTTGTCTTGATCAGTACCGATAAGGCGGTTCGACCGACCAATATCATGGGGGCGAGCAAGCGACTGGCTGAGATGGTACTACAGGCGATGGCTGAATCTGCATCGACCTCTTCGACCTGTTTTTCGATGGTTCGCTTTGGTAATGTGCTGGGCTCATCGGGTTCTGTGGTGCCTAAATTCCGGCAGCAGATAGAGGATGGTGGTCCGGTCACCTTGACGCATTTAGAGATTACCCGTTTCTTTATGACGATTCCTGAAGCAGCGCAGTTGGTGATTCAGGCCAGTGCAATGGCGACAGGAGGGGATGTGTTTGTGTTGGAAATGGGGCAGCCGGTGAAGATTTTTGATCTGGCACGTCGAATAGTGGAGCTGTCAGGTTTAACACTCAAAAATGAAGCGAATCCGGAAGGGGATATTGAGATTGAGGTCACCGGGTTACGTCCGGGTGAAAAGCTGTATGAAGAGCTGTTGATTGGTAATGACCCCAGATCAACGGAACACCCCCGAATTATGAAGGCACATGAGAGGATGCTTCCCTATTCTCTACTGAATGAAAAATTGGGCTTGTTAGAGGCAGCACTGAGTACCAACGATGTACCTTTAATTCGCCAGCTACTACAGGAAATGGTTTCGGGTTACAAGCCGGACTCTAATATGGTTGATCTGGTGTATTTGGAACAGAATCAGTAACTAATATTTTGACTGCTCTGCTACATATAAGTATATTACTTCCCTTTTTGAATATATTTATAAATAATGGTTAAAATCGCACTAATAACAGGTATTACAGGTCAAGATGGTGCTTATTTGGCAGAATTTTTATTGAAAAAAGGATATGAGGTCCACGGTATCAAACGCCGCGCCTCTTCTTTCAATACGGATCGTATTGATCACCTCTATCAAGACCCCCATATCGATAACCAAAACTTCTTTCTTCATTACGGTGACTTGAATGATTCTCTTTCACTGGTCCGTATCATTCAGCAGATTCAGCCCGATGAGATCTATAACCTAGGGGCACAAAGCCATGTAGCAGTCTCTTTCGAAACCCCGGAGTACACCGCTGACACAGTAGGTCTGGGGGCGCTGCGTTTGCTTGAAGCAATTCGTATTGCGGGTCTGGAGAAGAAAACACGCTACTATCAAGCCTCCACATCAGAACTTTACGGCTTGGTGCAAGAGGTACCACAAAAAGAGACTACGCCTTTCTATCCCCGTTCACCCTATGCAGCGGCCAAGCTCTATGCTTACTGGATTACCATCAACTATCGTGAGGCGTATGGTATGTATGCCTGTAACGGAATCCTCTTTAACCATGAATCCCCCATCCGTGGTGAGACCTTTGTAACCCGTAAAATCACCCGTGCCTTGGCACGCATCAAGCTGGGGCTTCAGGAGTGTCTCTATCTCGGTAATATGGATGCAAAACGGGACTGGGGCCATGCCCGTGACTATGTGGAGATGCAGTGGCTGATGCTCCAGCAAGAAGAGCCGGATGATTTCTGTATTGCGACTGGTGTGCAATACTCAGTAAGACAGTTTGTAGAGATAGCCTGTGAAGAGTTGGGGTTACAGATCCGCTGGGAAGGGGATGAAATCGAAGAGAAAGGAATTGATGTCTCAACCGGAAAAGTGATTGTTGCAGTAGATTCTCGTTATTTCCGCCCAACGGAGGTGGAGACACTGCTGGGTGATCCCACCAAGGCAAAGGAGAAGCTAGGCTGGGTACCCACCACTACCTTTGAAGAGATGGTCAAAGAGATGGTCGTCGCCGACCTGCGAGACGCAGAGAAAGACCAGCTCTGTCAGCGTGAGGGATTTACTACCTTCAACTACCATGAATAGTGGTGACAAAGTCTATATAGCGGGCCATCGTGGATTAGTTGGCTCTGCGATTGTGCGTCAGCTTACCGTGCGAGGTTTTACCGGCCTTATTACTCGCACGCACCGTGAACTGGACCTAACGGATCAAGCTGCGGTACAAGCATTCTTTACGGTAGAAAAACCGGACTATGTCATTTTGGCAGCTGCAAAGGTGGGAGGGATTCATGCCAATAACACCTATCCTGCGGAGTTTATCTATCAAAACTTGATGATTGAGAGTAACGTCATCGATGCGGCTTACCGCAATGGTGTGCAGCGACTACTCTTTTTGGGGAGCACCTGCATCTACCCTAAAGCGGTTGCACAGCCGATGCGGGAAGATGCCCTGTTAACCGATGTGCTGGAACCCACTAATGAACCTTATGCATTGGCCAAGATTGCCGGGATCAAACTATGTGAATCCTACAATCGCCAATATGGTACCGATTATCGCTCAGTAATGCCCACCAACCTCTACGGAATTAACGATAACTTCCACCCTGAAAACTCCCATGTGATACCCGCCTTGATGCGTCGTTTCCATGAGGCAAAAATGGCGGATGAGAAAGAGGTGGTGGTGTGGGGCAGCGGTAATGTGATGCGTGAATTCCTCTATGTGGATGATATGGCTGCAGCATCCCTGTTTGTTCTGGAATTAGATGAAGCCACCTACCAGACTAATGCCCAGCCGATGTTGTCGCATATCAATGTAGGGACCGGTGTGGATGTCACCATTCGTGAGTTGGCTGAGACCATGAAACGAGTGGTGGGATATCTAGGAATGTTGGTTTTTGATACCACTAAACCGGATGGTACACCACGCAAATTGATTGATGTAAGCCGGTTGTCTGCGATGGGATGGCGCTATTCGGTTGATCTGGAGCTAGG
>DUYW01000169.1 GCA_013349825.1 Gammaproteobacteria bacterium
GATCGCAGCCAATAGCAGGCTATTAGCAAGGTTTTCAACGAAGATATTGGGCGCTATGGGCGTTAGGCATTTACACATGACTTATTCAGAGGTTCCTTAGAGAATCCCGGACTTATTCAGAGGTTCCTTAGGTATCGTGTCAGTGTGACGCTTTTAGGCGCTTTTCCAGGTGGTTGAGGTGGGTCTGCTGCTGATTTGTAGCACAGAAGAGCTCTTGAATATTGTTGATGATTGGGAGGAGGTCTGCAGTTACCACAGAGCAGTAGACTCGATTATGGATACGTCTGGAGCGAAGGATTCCGGATTTGCGCAATACTTCGATATGTTGAGAGATATTGCTCTGTGTGCTACCGGCATGCTCGAGAATCTCATTGACAATCTTTTCGTGGTCTCCCAGAAAACAGAGTATTTTAAGTCGGGTAGGATGGCTGATGGCATGCATTGCTGCGGCGATCTGCTGAATCTCCTCCATTTTAGAGGGTAAATTAAGGTCCTGTATCATTGTGCCTCCAGTTATACACTTGGTCGTTAGTGGTTTCTTAGATATCAATGCAGCACTCAACCCCATATTTCTCTTCGATGTAGCGTGACAGCACCCGTTGCTGCTCCTTAGAGAGTTGTACGCAGAGGAGAATCAGTTGTGCAAGCTCATCCTCCTCGGCAAAGAAAAACGCGGTAGGTACCTGTAGTGTATCAGAGAGTTTTGCAATCGTCTGTTCACCAGGTCGATGACGGTTATTCTCATACTGATTGATGCGAGGGCTGGCTGTGGCAGGGTCAATGCCGATCTCTAGCCCCAGCTGCTTTTGTGAAAGGCCACATTGCTGACGGGCTTGTCTCAGGCGTGTGCCGAAAACTACGTGTGGATCACACATAACATTCTATTTGACATCTAATTTCCCTCCCTCTATTTAGAATGTAGTCACTTTATTTTGGATCACAAGCTAAAACAATTAAGTAAAACTTAATGTCATAATGATTTAGGCATTGAATCACTCTGGTTATGGGTGCCGATCACGATCCACAGAACTACGCTGTGATAGAATTACGTGCTGTTTTAACCGTGTTAAATAATGAAATGAGAGGACTTCGATGTTTTCAAAGAGAGAGACAGTTGCGGGTTTTGATGATGAGCTTTGGAGTGCAATGCAGAGTGAAGAGCGTAGGCAGGAGGAGCATATTGAGCTGATTGCCTCTGAGAACTATGCCAGTCCCCGGGTGATGGAGGCTCAAGGATCTCAGCTAACCAATAAATATGCAGAGGGGTATCCAGGCAAGCGCTACTATGGTGGCTGTGAATTTGTGGATGTTGCGGAGCAGTTGGCGATTGACCGGGCCAAACAGCTGTTTGGTGCCGATTATGCCAATGTACAGCCACATTCAGGTTCTCAGGCCAATGCTGCGGTCTATCAGGCTCTCTGTCTTCCTGGAGACACCATTTTAGGGATGAGCCTTGATGCTGGAGGCCACTTAACACATGGGGCCAAGCCCAACTTCTCTGGAAAAATCTATAATGCTGTGCAGTACGGCCTCAACAATGAGACCGGATTACTCGATTACCAAGAGATGGAGTCTCTGGCTCGTGAACATAAACCCAAGATGATTGTTGCCGGTTTTTCGGCCTATTCGCGTGAGGTGGATTGGCAACGTTTCCGCAAAATTGCGGATGAGGTAGGGGCCTATCTATTTGTTGATATGGCCCATGTTGCCGGATTAATTGCTGTGGGTGAGTACCCCAGCCCGGTACAGATCGCTGACGTGACCACGACAACCACTCACAAGACGTTACGTGGTCCACGTGGAGGCATTATTCTGGCAAAATCAAATCCTGAGATTGAGAAGAAGCTCAACTCTCTGGTCTTTCCCGGGACACAAGGTGGCCCATTGATGCATGTGATTGCAGCAAAAGCGGTCGCTTTTAAAGAGGCGCTTGATCCCTCCTTCAAGACCTATCAGCATCAGGTCAAGCTGAATGCACAGGCAATGGCACAGATATTTTTGGATCGCGGTTATAACGTGGTTTCTGGTGGTACCGATAACCATCTCTTTCTGGTCGACCTGATCCAAAAAGGGATTACTGGTAAAGCGGCAGATGCTGCGTTGGGTGCAGCCAATATCACCGTGAACAAAAATGCAGTGCCAAATGATCCACAGTCTCCTTTTGTCACCAGCGGTATCCGCGTGGGTACCCCTGCAATTACCACACGTGGTTTTGGTGAGTCAGAGGCAACGGAGCTGGCGGGTTGGATGTGTGATGTGATGGATGATGTGAATAATAGTGAAATCATTGAGTCAACCAAGGCTAAAGTGGTTGAGTTGTGTGCCCGTTTTCCGGTCTATGGTTGACCCTGAGAGTCTTGGAGGAGTAGAGGTTGCGTTGTCCATTTTGTAGAGCAGAGGATACCCGCGTGGTTGACTCGCGCCTGGTTGGTGAGGGTGACCAGGTGCGCAGGCGACGGGAGTGTCAGGCGTGTAGTGAACGCTTTACAACCTTTGAGACGGTAGATCTCGCGACCCCCAGAATCATAAAGAACGATGGTAATCGACAACCTTTTGATGAGGACCGGTTACGTCGAGGCTTCTTGAGAGCGCTAGAAAAACGACCAGTAGAGACTGCACATATTGACGCAGCAGTTGAGCGCATTCGACATCGATTGATTACCAAAGGTGAACGTGAGGTTGCATCACGTGAACTGGGTGAATGGGTCATGGATGAGCTGCGGAATCTTGATGAGGTTGCCTATATTCGTTTTGCCTCGGTCTATCGAAGCTTTCAGGATGTGAATGCCTTTCGTGAGATGGTTGAACGGATGGAGCGTGATACTCTGTTGGGAAGAAACGATCACCAGCTACAGCTATTGACCGGTGAGAACATTGACCCCTTTCAGCAGGATGACCTCCACCCAAAAAACAGGAAGCGTTAAACTGCTGACTTATTGTGAATCCAAAGGATCTATTTACGGGCAGTGACTATCGCTGGATGGCGAGAGCGCATCAGCTTGCAGCATTAGGACTCAATACCACCAATCCCAATCCACGGGTAGGATGCCTGCTGGTACAGGAGGATCGAGTGGTGGGTGAAGGGTTTCATAAATGGGCAGGTGGGCCTCATGCAGAAATTAATGCTCTTAATGCTGCCGGGGGCGATGCAAAAGGGGCAACGGCTTATGTAACACTTGAGCCTTGTAGCCATTTTGGCAAGACTCCCCCTTGCTGTGAAGCATTGATTGATGCAGCGGTTAAGCGTGTTGTCGTTGCACTGGAAGATCCCAATCCAGCCGTTTCCGGTCGAGGAATTCAGCGCTTGCGTGATGCCGGGATTGAAGTGCAGAGCGGTCTATTGGCAGAGGATACAGAACGACTGAATCCAGGCTTTTTGATGCGAATGAGGGAGAAGCGACCCTATATACGTATCAAGATGGCGAGTAGTCTGGATGGAAGGACGGCGATGGCTTCTGGTGAGAGTCAGTGGATTACAGGGCCGACAGCACGGCAGGATGTACAGCAGTTGAGAGCACGCAGCTCAGCGCTACTCACGGGGGCAGGGACTGTGACAGCCGATAATCCATCATTGAATGTGCGAGGGATTGGTGAGGTGAAACAGCCGATTCGCATCGTATTAGATCCAGATGGGCGGGTAGAGGCCTCCGCTAAACTCTTTTCAATTGAAGGAAGGATCATAATGATTGTCGCCGAAGGCGTTTCCCCGCAGTATAAAATGGTTCACCCTGAGGTGGAGGTCATTGAGTTAGAGAAAAATGGAGTACATTTGAACCTTTCTCGATTGATGGAGAAGCTGGCAGAAATAGAAGTAAATGAGCTTCATGTAGAAGCGGGAGCTACGTTGACGGGTGCCCTGGTTGAGCAGCAGCTGGTTGATGAGTGGGTACTCTATATGGCTCCTGCTTTAATGGGAAGTGAGGCTCGGCCACTCTTCAATTTGCCACTGCAAGAGATGGAAGAGAAGCTTCAGCTCAATATTGTAGACCTTCGAAAGGTGGGGCACGATATCCGAATTACCGCTTTGCCTCATTGGAAAAGTGAATGAGGTTGGACAGTGGTGATTGGTTATGGATAATGACCCTTAGTAAAAAAATTTTCGGGCAAGTACCTAAGGAACCTCTGAATAAGTCATGAACAATTGCCTCGCGCCCATAGCACCCAATATCTTCGCCTTGATCTTGTGCGCTATGAACACGATTCATTTTGCCCGGACTTATTCAGAGGCCCCTAAGTATCAGGAGAACACGATGAAAGGAATTGTTTTCTCAGAGTTTATTGAGATGGTAGAGGATAAATTCTCTCCGGAAATTGCAGATCAGATTATTCAGTCAGCTTCAGGGCGTTTAAAAACAGGGGGTAGCTATACCTCTGTCGGTGTCTATGACCATATTGAGCTGGTAGAGTTGGTCAAAGAGCTTTCAGCAGTGAGCAATATCCCGGTAGATGATCTGGTCACAACCTTTGGAGTACATTTGGCTGGCCGCTTCTCAGTACTCTATCCAACTTTTTTTGAAGGTGTGACAAGCACGCTCGATTTTCTTGAGAGTGTGGATAACCATATTCATATAGAGGTTAAGAAGCTCTACCCAGGAGCAGAGTTGCCTGAATTTAAAACAGAGCGTAATGGAAGTCAGTTGATTATGGAGTATAGCTCCACGCGCCCTTTCTCTTCGCTGGCCAAGGGGCTGATAGAGGGAAGTGGACTCTATTACGGTGAGACGCTTGAAGTTGAGGCGGAGGATCTATCAAAAGGGTTGGGTAATCACATGCGTTTTACCATTACAAGAGTGTAGATGAGAAACACTTTGGAAGAGCTCGAGAAACAGATTTCATTATTGGAACGGCGATTCAGCCGTGAACGTGATGCGCGAAAAGAGGCTGAGAAACTTTTAGAGCAGAAAAGTCTAGAACTCTATGAGACCAACCAACTGCTAAGGATGGAGAATTTACGAATCATGAAATTGATTCAGTCCCTTCCTGTAGCCATGGTTCTTTATGATCAAAAGACGGTTATCGCCGTCAATCCCAGCTTTGAATCCTTGTTTGGAGAGTCTCCAGAGGGGCGTTCTGTTGCAGAGACAGAGGCCCGTTTGGGGCTGGAGATGCGCGACCATCCTGAATATCGTGTTCAGCATGAGATTCATAAACAAGGAGAAACACATGAAGAGGTTACGACTGTTCTGGTTCAATATGTCCCGCTGATTGAACATCACACGGCAGATGCAGTTCATGAGACCTTAATGGTGGCGATGGATATCAGTGACCGGATTAAAAATGATGAGGTACAACAGTATGCCGCTTTTCAGGCGGGAATTGCTGAAATGAGTGCCTCAATTCTCCATAATATTGGCAATATTGTGACTGGAATGCATGGTTCATTGATGCATCTGGGCAGAATACCACCGCAAATTAAACGCTTGGAGAAAGGGGTCAGTAAGGCACTTGAGCAGAGTCAGCAAGCGGAAGATACTGACTTGGTGGCAACCAACCAGCGTAATGAGCAGGTGATGCAGGCTACAGTCAAGATTCTCTCTGGACTACGTGGTGAGGAGAAGATGGTCCAGTATATCGATAAGCTGGAGCTGGGCATTCACCATATTGGCGAAATAATCCAGCTGCAGCAGAAGGCGGCGCGCCCTGATACACATATCACTTCATTCAACTTTCCTTCGATGCTGAATGATACCTTGAGCCTCATTCAGGACCGTATTGAAAAATACAATATTGAGGTGGTGCGTGACCTGGATCCTAAATTGCAGAAAGTTGAATTACCAAGGAATCCGATGATCCAGATGGTCATGAACTTCATAAAGAATAGTATGGAGGCGGTTGGTGAGCGACTTTTGGAAGAGTATAGCCATCAGGGCAAGATAGAGATTATAACTGCTGTGGTTGGGGAGAACAGCTTCAAGCTTACAGTTAGAGATAATGGTTGTGGCATCTATCCAGATCGTCTGGAGAAGATTTTCGTATTTGGAGAGACCAATAAAGAGCAGGGGAGTGGTTATGGTCTCCACTCGGCAGCCAATTTTGTCCGTAGCCTGAATGGAAAGCTGTATGCGGAGAGTGATGGCGAAAATAGTGGAGCTGCAATGATAGTACAGTTGCCTATCCGAGTTGATCGTTAATCCAGTGGAAGTTTTAAACCAGCACCGTCTGGCGCGGCTGTTAATAGTTGATGATGACCCGCGTATTCATGACTTTTACCGTGAGGCACTGAGCCTGTCTCATAACAGTGATGAGGCAGAACTAGAGGTTGATATTGATGAGATGTTTGCGATTTTAGAGGAGGACAACCCTCTGCAAGAGGAGGCAGCCTACTGTGATGCGACTTTGGCCAACCAGGGGCTGGAGGCATTGAGAATCTCGAATGAGATGGTTGAGAAGGGGGCTCCATTTGACTTGGCGCTACTGGATATGAGGATTCCACCAGGGATTGACGGGCTCGAGACGGCAAAAGGGCTACGTAAGCAACTTCCTCAACTGCTCATTATTTTTGTGACCGCCTACTCTGACTATCGTGATGAACAGTTGATGGAGCAGTTGGAGCAAAACTATTCAATGCTCCATAAGCCAATTGGTCAGCAACAGTTACGTGATGAGATTTCAAAGGCGCTACCCTCAGAGCTTCAATTTGGCAATGCGTGAAACTTGGTAAGTTTCTGAGTAGCTCCACGGCGAATTGGTCCTGAGCACCAACAGAAGCTAAAACGATGAGATAACCTATAGGTCTGATAATTTGATCTCCCTTGAGGTATAAAATACTCTCCAAACCAACCGAGAGAGAGTAATTGGAGTGCCCCAAGCTACAGGTGCGCATCATACATCTGCAGGAAGAGAAACAGTTTTAGTTTCTGATGGAGCAGCACGACTACTTGGGTGCGCTACCCAAGATCATTGGTACCCTATGTTCTCGGACAGCCATAGGGGGTAGAGGTCAAAAAGGAGAAAAATGGCGCGCCTGAGACGATTCGAACGTCCGGCCTTCGCCTCCGGAGGGCGACGCTCTATCCAGCTGAGCTACAGGCGCAGTTTGAAGCAACGGCGCGGATTGTACCACTTTGTTGGAACGGGAGAGAGCATTAGATGGTTATTGATGTGAGTATCGGAATCGAATACGATCCTCTATATATTAACCATAGATAGTATCAGAAAATGAAACATAAAAAGATTGAGTGGGAAGACAATTACAGTGTGGGTAATGTGGAATTAGATCGCCAACACCAGCACATCTTACAGCTGATCAATGAGATTGTTGAGCTGCTGAACCAAACAGAACCCTCAAAAGAGGTCATGTCACGTCTCATGCGGCTTTATGAAGTGGCTCAACAGCACTTCTATTTTGAAGAGATCTACCTCTCTCGTTCTGATTATAGTGACCTTAAATCACAGCAGAAGTCTCACAGTGCCTATACTGATCATGTATTGCAGTTGATGTCGGACGGGGTATCTAATGCTGAAAACCGAAATGCATTGATATCATTTCTGTTGGAGTGGTGGAATAACCATATTTTGATTGAAGATATGGCATATAAAGGGCATTTAGAGCAAGTCTAGCAGGCACCTAGGTGCAATCCTTGGGTAACAAATCTTTTTTACAGCCCTGTACTGGCTGGCTTGATTTGATTTTCTGTATATTGCCATTTTTTTCAGCTCATTGAGGAGAGAGTGTGATTAGTGTTGGTATGGATAGGGCGAGATATTGTACGTTGATGTCGTTTGTTCGAAATGGGGGATAATATGATGAGTGAAAAAATCAAACTAAAAGACATCATGCTGCCTCTTGTGGTAGTGATGAGTCTATTGTTGATTTTTGTACCGCCGATGGTGAAGAACCCGATTCCTGAGGATGCGCGGTTGAAGTTATCGCAAAAATACTTTCAGCTCTTCCGAAAGCTCAATATTGAGTCAATTGAGACGCCAACCGACTCAGAGAAAAGGTTTGCAGAAGTGACCCACTATATGATCAACAAGAAGTCTATGAGGGATGAGGAGTTTCAAGACCGCTATGAGTTATTGATAAGCTTTCCAGGCTGCTTTGTAATCTCCAGAGAGTCTGCTTCACTAGAAATTAACATGTGTGATCAAACTATTTGGCAGATACAGTACTTTGAGCTACTGGATTATCTGGTTAGAGCTGTGGTGGAGGGTCTTTCGACCGATTATCCCAAAAAAATAGGTGAGTTGGACCCAAAAGAGGTTGGGGCGTACTCTAAAATTAATTTGATATGGGATAAGTAGCCACCTAGAGGTGCTTTTTTGGGGAGGGGTGTTAGAAGAGGCTGTTGGAGTAAAAACCCGCACGACTGAATCGTGCGGGTTTTTTGGTAGAGAAGATGGCTCTCTTACTGAGCAGGAGCTACTGGTGCGCCGTAGTATGGGTAGTGAGCAGGAGCAGACTCAGTGCGGATGTCGCTCTTGCCGTCAAAACGTGCATTCTCAGCAGCGTCCATATCAGCTTCCATATTAGAAGAGCCCTTACCAGAAGCATTAACGGTCATACTAAAGTTACCCTCAGCATCTCCGCGGCCTTTACCAGCTCCACGTCCGCGACCATCGAAAGCGCCATCAGCAGAACCGGTGCCGTAACCAGACTGATTGTCATCTCCACCACCGAAGAAAGCAGAAGCGCTGGTAGCAACAGCAGCGAGAGCAATAGCAGCAATAATATTTTTCATGAGTCGTATCCTTATCAAATATAAAATTAGGTAATAAAATAAAATCTTTTAAGTTGTGGAGGATGATACCTGTATTCAAGAATATTGTCAATCATTAAATGTTTAATTTTTTAAGCGGGCTATGCACTTGACGTGAGTAACCCCTATATGTAGTGTTTTGAGGAGTGAGCACCAAACAAACACCAATAGCTGGAATTGACTACCCTCGTACA
>DUYW01000151.1 GCA_013349825.1 Gammaproteobacteria bacterium
TTTNTCACCACTCATTGTAACCAATGGGGGCCAGACACGCTTCTAATTTTGGCCTGTGTAGCCTGTAATTCAACTCAGTTGGGGAGTTTTGCAATTACCTCCTGGGCATCTTCCAAATAATCTTACGGTCACCAATATCAGAGCAGGGAATTCGAATTCACGGAACCCCGTACTGGCTTCGTTCGCTTATCAGATTATCCCTTATCGAGGGTTTGGGTCAGGGATTTTACGTGCCTTGGAGAGTCACCCCGCTATCGATTTTGTTGATGATCGTGAGGGTAATCTCTTTAAGTGCATCATTAAGCGATGATTACTCTTCTCCTCTTACCCCGTAAGTCGCCATACCGGTAGTGTTATAGCCACCATCGACATAAGTAATCTCACCGGTCATGCCGGATGCCAGATCAGAACAGAGGAATGCACCCACATTACCCACCTCATCAATGGTGACGTTGCGGCGTAGTGGCGAGTTCTTCTCGGAGTAGTCGAGCAGCAGGTTAAAGTCACCGATGCCTTTTGCTGCCAAAGTCTTGATCGGACCGGCAGAGAGGCCGTTGACACGAATCTGGTCGGGCCCAAGGTCAGCAGCCAGTGCGCGTACGCAGGCCTCTAGGCTGGCCTTTGCCAATCCCATTATATTGTAGTGGGGGATGGAGCGGATGGCTCCAAGATAGCTCAGAGTGAGCATAGAGCCATTGCGTCCCGCCATCATCGGCAGTGCCTCACGAGCCAGTGCAGCAAAGCTGTAGGAGCTGATGTCGTGCGCAATCATGGAACCTTCACGTGTCACAGAATCAACAAAGCGACCATCGAGTTCACCTTTGGGGGAGTAGGCGACGGAGTGGACTAGGCAATCCAATCCATCCCAATGCTCGGCCAGAGTTTTGAAGGTGTTGCTGATATCTTCATCACTACCGACATCACAAGGGATCGCAATGTTGCTGTCCAGTTCTGCCGCAAATTTTTGCGCACGCCCCTGCAACTTCTCCCCCTGATAGGTGAGTGCAATCTCCGCACCTTCACGGTGCATCGCCTTGGCAATACCCCAGGCAATAGAGCGGTTACTGGCAACGCCGATGATCAGTGCTTTTTTACCCTGCATGAAACCCATGACAAATCCTCTTCCAATATTCTCTAAATGTAATGTTGAGTAATTCTGATATGATTCAGGCCATCCAAAAGACCTTACTGAATGGCGAATATTCTACACAGACAACGTGAATAGTAACAGGGTAAAAAGATGCGGAATATCAAAATGGCTACTTGCAGCTCTGTTGTATGGCCTGTTTCCGCTGTTGGCTTCGGCAAACTGGAATAGCCCCTACTCAGAGGAGGGGGTGGAATCGCAAGTGCTCTACTCCTCTTTTTCAGGTCGTCCCAAACATTTGGATCCGGCGCGCTCCTACAGCTCCAATGAGTACACCTTTATCGGGCAGATTTATGAGCCACCGTTGCAGTACCACTATCTGAAGCGACCTTATCAGTTGGAACCACTGGGGGCGGTAGAGATGCCGAAGGTCACCTACCTAGATCAACAGGGAGATCCACTGCCAAAGGATGCTTCAATCGAGCAGATTGTCTACTCACTCTATGAAATTACCCTTCGAGAGGGGGTACAGTACCAACCTCATCCCGCTTTTAGTCCTGTGGATGAGGTGCTATTGGACCGCATGGAGCAGTTGAGTGACTTTCCACAGCCGGGAAGTCGTACCCTCACTGCAGATGACTACATCTATCAGATTAAACGTCTGGCTCACCCCGCAATTCACTCACCGATTTTTGGGTTAATGACAGAGTATATTGTTGGCCTTCAGGGGTTACGGGATCAGCTTAAAGAGGCTCGCAAGGAGAGTCCTGAACAGTGGCTTGACCTGCGAAAATTCCCTCTGGAGGGGGTGGAACGGGTTGATGAACAGACTTATCGCATCAAAATCAAAGGGAAATACCCGCAATTTCTCTATTGGCTGGCGATGCCATTCTTTGCTCCGATGCCGTGGGAGGTCGAGCAGTTTTATGAAAGGCCGCAATTAAAACAGAAGAACATTACGCTGGACTGGTACCCGGTAGGGACAGGCCCCTTTATGCTCACAGTCAATAACCCCAATCGAAAAATGGTGCTGGAGCGTAACCCCAATTACCATGCGGACTTCTACCCGAACGAAGGTGAGGCGACTGATCAGGCACAGGGGTTGCTGGAAGATGCCGGTCAACCCATTCCGTTCCTGGACCGTATAGAGTTCAGTCTTGAGAAAGAGACCATTCCGTACTGGAACAAGTTTCTCCAAGGCTATTATGATGCCTCGGGCATTAGTTCAGACAGCTTTGATCAGGCCGTTCAACTCTCCGGCAGTGGTGAGGCGCAACTGACCCCCGAAATGGAACAACAGGGGATGCGCCTGCAGACCTCGGTCTCTACCTCAATCTACTACATGGGGTTTAATATGGCAGATCCTGTGGTTGGTGGGACGAGTGAACGGGCACGCAAGCTGCGTCAGGCTATCTCAATTGTGGTTGATTACGAAGAGTACATCTCAATCTTTGCCAATGGGCGGGGTATACCGGCACAAGGGCCGTTACCCGCCGGGATATTTGGTCATCAAGCCGGAGAAGCGGGGATTAATCCAACCGTCTACCGTTGGCAGCAGGGTAAACCGGTGCGGCGCTCTATTGATGAAGCAAAGGCGCTGCTGGTTGACGCGGGTTACCCCAATGGACGAGATGCCGAGAGTGGTAAACCGCTCACCCTCTATTTTGATGTGACCGCCAGTGGACCTGACGATAAGGCAAGGATGGATTGGTACCGTAAACAGTTTGAGAAGATTGATCTGCAACTGGTGATCCGTAATACCGACTACAATCGCTTTCAGGACAAAATGCTCAATGGGAGTGCGCAGATCTTTCTCTGGGGGTGGAATGCAGACTATCCCGATCCAGAGAACTTCCTTTTTCTGCTCTATGGTCCCAACGCCAAGATGGAAAAGAATGGAGAGAACGCCGCCAACTACAGCAACCCTGAGTTTGATCGACTGTTTGAGCAGATGAAGAATATGGAGAATAGCCCCGAACGACAGCAGGTAATCCATCAGATTATGGCAATCTTGCAGGATGATGCACCATGGCTCTGGGGATTCCATCCCAAGAATTTTGGTCTTTACCACCGCTGGTACCGTAATACCAAACCTAACCTGATGGCGAACAATACCCTCAAATACGCGCGGCTAGATCCTGTGGAGCGTAACAAAATGAGAAAAGAGTGGAACGACCCAGTGCTGTGGCCACTGTGGGGAGGAGGACTATTGATGATGGCGCTGGTGGTGCCGGCATGGCTGGGAATTCGTCGTAAAGAGCGGCAGTCGTTGCGGGTAGAGGTGAAGTAGGATGCTGAACTATATCCTGCGCCGTATCCTCTATGCCATCCCGATTCTGGTGGGGGTTAATCTGATCACCTTCTTCCTCTTCTTTGTGGTCAATACCCCGGATGATATGGCACGGATGCAGCTGGGAATGAAGCATGTCACTCCAGAGGCGATTGATAACTGGAAGCAGGAGCGGGGTTATGATCGTCCGCTGTTTTGGAATGATGCTGCCGCTGGTGCAGGGCAGGCGACAGAAACCCTGCTCTACAGCGAATCGACCAAGCTGTTCCGCTTCGATTTCGGGGTGGCCGACGATGGACGTGATATCGGAGGTGATATCCGTGAACGTATGGGACCCAGTCTGGCCATTGCGGTACCCACTTTTATCCTCGGGCTGATGGCCAATATCACCTTTGCTCTGTTGATGGTCTTTTTTCGTGCCACCTACCTTGAACTCTCCGGCGTGGTGTTAACGGTTGTATTGATGTCGATCTCCGGCCTCTTCTACATCATTGGAGGACAATTTGTGGTGGGTAAACTGATGCACCTGGTGCCGATCTCCGGCTACGAGAGTGGGTTGGATGCCTTCCGGTTTGTACTTTTGCCGGTGGCGATTGGGGTGATCTCCGGTATCGGTTCCGGAGTACGCTGGTATCGCACTATTTTTCTGGAAGAGATGGGGAAGGATTATGTACGTACGGCCCGTGCCAAGGGGCTACCCGAAGGACGGGTGCTGTTCCACCATGTGCTGCGTAACGCAATGATCCCCATTCTGACCGGGGCTGTGGTGGTACTGCCATTGCTGTTTATGGGGAGTTTGATTACTGAATCCTTTTTCGGGATTCCCGGTCTGGGAAGCTACACCATTGAGGCGATCAATGCACAGGACTTTGCCATTGTACGGGCGATGGTCTTTCTGGGGGCAGTACTCTATATCATAGGGCTGCTTTTGACCGACCTCTCTTATACCTTGGTAGATCCCAGGGTGAGGCTCTCATGAGTGCTCTCTATGCATTAGTGGGTGCCAAGCCACTCTTTCTCTGGACTGATCTGTTGATCTGGTTACTTGTAGCCGTGATTCTGTTTGGTGTCTCCTATACCCGCAAACGTCCCCACCTGTTGGCACCGTGGCATCGGGTGGCACGCAGTCGTTTGGCCATGGGGTCTTTGGTGGTGCTACTGGTCTATGTGGTGATTGGCCTGCTTGACTCAATCCACTATCGTCCTGCACTGGAACAGAGTGAACCGGGTGATGAGATCCACTATGCAGTTGAGGCACGTACAGTGCTTGATTGGTTAGTCGGTGACCTGCGTGAAGCGAGCGAGAAGAGCTACTCCGCACCGATGGCGACACACCTCTATAGTCGTGAAAATGTAGAAGGAGAGCAAGGTGTTACGCAGCGAGACTATCCTCGTCTGAAATATGGGGGCAACCACCTGCAAGATCCGCAGCAGCGTAGTGGCGATATTACCCAATCTCTGTTGTTGGGTAGTGTGCAGGGGCTGTTGCTCTGGTCGTTAATTGTGCTGATGTTGGTGCTCTGGCTACGGTATCGAAAAGGCGGTTCGCCGCTCCAACGGATCGTCACTCTGCTGCGTGGTCATGCAGATGTGAGTGAGAAGCAGCCTCTTCCCTGGCCAACGATCCTCTGGGTGACTGCGCTGGTTTCTGTGTTGTTGATGATGGCGATCCAGCTGGGGGTGAAATACCATATTCTCGGTACCGATAAAGTGGGACAGGATGTCTTTTATCAGGCAGTAAAGAGCATTCGTACCGGCTTGGTGATTGGTACCCTCACCACCTTGATCATGCTCCCTTTTGCAGTGATGTTGGGAATTATGGCGGGCTATTTCCGTGGCTGGATAGATGACCTGATCCAGTACACCTACACCACACTCAACTCAATCCCCGGCGTACTGTTGATCGCAGCTGCAATTTTGATGATTCAGGTCTATATTGATAATAATGCACTCCTATTTGAGACCACCGAAGAGCGCTCGGACCTGCGTTTGTTGTTCCTCTGTATTATCCTCGGGGTCACCAGCTGGACAGGTCTCTGCCGACTGCTACGTGGTGAAACTCTGAAACTGCGAGAGATGGACTACATTACCGCATCCCACGCCTTCGGAGTGAGTCATCTGCGCATTATTACCCGTCATATTCTGCCGAATGTAATGCATGTGGTATTGATCTCGGTCGTGCTCGACTTCAGTGGGCTGGTACTGGCTGAAGCGGTACTCTCCTATGTCGGGGTTGGGGTCGACCCCACTATGCATAGCTGGGGCAATATGATCAATGGGGCACGACTGGAGATGGCGCGCGAACCGGTGGTGTGGTGGACCTTGCTGGCCTCTTTCCTCTTTATGTTTGTATTGGTGTTGGCTGCAAACCTCTTTTCCGATGTGGTACGAGAGGCGTTTGATCCAAGAGTGCAGAGTCGGGGAGAGAGATTTTGAATGCAAAATCTGAAAACCGATCGATGCAAGGTGGAGCAACATCGCAAAGTGGAGCAACAAACTTGACTCAATCTCCACTGTTGAGAATAGAAAATCTGCAGGTCTGGCTATCGAGTCGACAACAGACGGTTCGTGCAGTAGATGGCATCTCGTTACAGATAGAGCGTGGTGAGACCTTTGCGCTGCTTGGTGAGTCGGGGTGTGGTAAATCGATGACCGCACTCTCCATTATGCAACTGCTGCCCGAAGTTGCTCTTAAACGGGCCAGTGGTGAGATATTGCTGGAAGGGGAGTCACTGCTAGACCTCTCGGAGCGACAGATGCGTAATGTGCGCGGTGGCCGGATTGCAATGATCTTTCAGGAACCGATGACCTCACTCAATCCGGTGATGACGATTGGAGAACAGGTGGGAGAGGTGCTCCGACATCACCAGAAATTGCGCGCAAAGGCAGAGCAGCAACAGGCGATTCAGTTGCTGGAGGATGTAGGGTTGCCTAACCCGCAACAGCGCATTCACGACTATCCTCATCAGCTCTCGGGTGGAATGAAACAGCGGGTGATGATTGCCATTGCATTGGCTGGTGAACCCGATCTGCTGATTGCCGACGAGCCCACAACAGCACTCGATGTCACCATACAGGCGCAGATTTTGGATCTGCTGCGTCAGCTGCAGCTGCAGCGAGGAATGGCCATTTTGCTGATTACCCACGATTTAGGGGTAGTGGCGGAGATGGCAGACCATGTGGGCGTGATGTATGCTGGTCAACTAATTGAGAGTGCAACGCGTGAACAGCTCTTTACCTGCCCGGCTCACCCCTATACCCGACGGCTTTTTGATGCACTGCCAGACCGTAGTAAAAGAGATCAGCCTCTGACAGTGCTTCATGGTGTGGTACCTGCGCTGACCACAGCCTTTAAAGGGTGCCGCTTTGAGAGTCGATGTGATCAGGGGTGGGGGCTGTGTCAGCAGATAGAGTCTGAATGGTATCGCGCGAGTAGTGGTCAGCAGGTGCGCTGTCATCAGTTGAATCCTGAAATCAAGCAACCTATTCCAGATCAAATACCTGCAGAAACGGTATCAGTTCTGAGCGAGGTTGCAGCAGGAGGGGAGGAGTTATTAACAATTGAGAAACTCAAAGTTCACTTTCCGATCCATAAAGGGTTCTTTCACCGAACGGTTGGGCAGGTCAAAGCAGTTGATGGCGTTGACCTCACGATAGCCAGAGGCAAGACAGTGGCACTGGTGGGGGAGTCGGGCTGTGGAAAGACCACCGTGGGCAAAACCATATTACGCCTGCAAGAGTCTACAGCAGGCTCGATCCGGTTTTCTGGTGAAGAGCTGACAGCGTTACAAGGTAAGGCGCTGCATAAAGTGCGTTCACATCTGCAGATGATCTTTCAGGACCCTTACTCTTCCATGAACCCCCGGATGATGGTGGGAGATATTATCGGGGAGGGGATGGATGCCCTGGGAGAGATAACCCCCGTGAATAAGCGCTCAAATAAGTCCTTAGAAAGATCCTCTGTTGAGCCACGACAGCAACGTATTGAATCACTGCTGGAACAGGTGGGTTTAAGCCCCGATATGGTCAACCGTTATCCGCATGAATTCTCAGGAGGGCAGCGTCAGCGCATTGCGATTGCCCGAGCCCTGGCAGTCAATCCGCAACTGATCATCTGTGACGAACCAACCAGCGCACTGGACGTTTCGGTACAGGCGCAAATACTCAATCTGCTGCGCAAGCTACAACAGCAGCAGAATCTCTCCTACCTTTTTATTACCCACAATTTATCCGTAGTCTCCTGGTTTGCACAAGAGGTAGCCGTGATGTACCTCGGAAAGATTGTGGAGTATGGGACGGTAGAGGAGGTGATGGCAGCTCCAAAACACCCCTATACGCAGGCGCTACTCTCGGCAGTGCCAACAGTTGATCCTGAGAGTCAAAGGGCGGTTATTCGGCTGGAGGGGGATCAGGGATCTGCAATTGATCCCCCTTCAGGATGTCCATTTCATCCACGCTGTCCGCAGGCAGCGTCACAGTGTGGTCAGAAGGTTCCAGAACAGAGGTGGGTTAGTGAGACCCATCATCTCTCCTGTCTATTGGTTGAATAGAGGCTTGTTAAGGTGTCTTTGAACTAATCTTCGACTTTGGAACCGGCAATACCCGCCTTCATCTTCAGCATACCGCGATAGATCATAGGAAACTCCTCAACAACAGATTTCTGCACAGTCTCCCGTTGCAGTAACTGATTGCTCCATGCAGAGACCCTAGAGAGGCCATCCAGTGTAGAGATACCGGCAAGATTATTAAGCAGATTGAGTCGCATAAAGAGGGGGGCAAAGGCGGCATCGACCAGTGAGAACTTCTCTCCACTAAAGAGAGGTCCAGCGGACAGAATAGACTCTATCTTCTCCAGTCGACTTTTCATGGTCTCAACTGCCTCATCAAAGGCCTCTTGATCATCCGTAGTATTCAGGGTGTAGATGGTCTCTAGACAGGAGGAGGCAAACTCAATCCAGCCACGGTGTTTCGCGCGAATCAAAGCATCGTCAGGGTGAAGACTGCCGCTGGTGGTCTCGTTGATATACTCACTGATTACAGCAGACTCAAATAGTACCTCATTATCCACCTTGAGCAGCGGAACCTTACCCAGAGGAGAGATCTCCTTGAACCAATCAGGAGGGTCCATGATATCAATATAGGTGATTGTATAGGGAAGCTGTTTCTCCTTAAGCGCAATGACCGCACGCTGTACATAAGGACAGAGTTTGAAGCTGACCAGTTCAAGATTCATAAATGACTCCTCACAAAATTGTTAACCAGAAATGGTCATTGTAAACCAAAGCTGGAAGAAATAATCTGCTACAGGAGGTTGACTCAGATGATTCTCCCTTTATAATACGCCGCCTATGCGCCCGTAGCTCAGCTGGATAGAGTACTTGGCTACGAACTAAGGTGTCGGAGGTTCGAATCCTTCCGGGCGCGCCAT
>DUYW01000236.1 GCA_013349825.1 Gammaproteobacteria bacterium
CGGAGGAGGTCGCCCGCTTTGAGGTCAATCGTCACCAGTTTCCGGGGGTCGCCATTCAGGATTACCAGTCCCGCCACTACCCCCTCCACAACCTGACCGCCCATACCGTCGGCTATATCGGCCGCATCAATGAAGAGGAGTCTCAACAGGTGGACCCCTTTCTATACCAGGCCACCGAACACATCGGCAAGACCGGTGTTGAACACTACTATGAGGGGCTGTTACACGGTACACCAGGGGTGCGCCAGGTAGAGAGTAATGTTCTGGGGCGGGTGATCCGGGTACTGGAGGAGACCCCTCCCACACCGGGTGACAATATCTTTCTCACCATCGACAGTGAACTACAGGCCATTGCCAATGAGGCGATGGGGGACTACCGTGGGGCCATCGTTGCCATCAACCCCAAAAGTGGTGAGATTTTGACCATCCTGAGTAACCCTTCCTTCAATGCCAATCTTTTTGTTAATGGTATCGGGAGAGAGGCCTACAGAGAGCTGCGCGATTCCAAATACCGCCCTCTCTTTAACCGTTTTCTACGAGGGCAATACCCTCCGGGATCAACTATCAAGCCGCTGGTTGCACTGGCCGGGCTTGAGCTGGGCCACACTCATGCAGAAAAGGAGACCTACTGTCCGGGCTGGTACCGTATTAAAGGGTATAAACATAAATACCGTGACTGGAAAAAACGCGGTCATGGTAAAACGGATGTTGACAAGGCCATTGTAGAGTCTTGTGATGTCTATTTTTACGATCTTGCATTCAATATGGGGATCGACAACATCAATGAGTACATGGCCCAATTTGGTTTTGGCACACAGACCGGAGCTGATATTACCGGAGAGCAGCCCGGCGTACTCCCTTCTCGTGACTGGAAGCGGATACACCGCGAAGAGCCATGGTATCCCGGAGAGACGCTCAGCGTCGGCATTGGTCAGGGTTTCTTTACCATCACCCCGATGCAACTCGCCTCTGCCATCGCCACCTTTGCCAACCAAGGGCAGCGCATGCAACCTCATCTACTCTATGCCACCCAGGGGGTCGGAACCTCCAACCCACAGCTTCAGCCTTACCAACCACTCAACCATATTGAGATTAAAGAGCAGAAAAATTGGGACAAGGTCTACGAATCAATGCGTCGAGTGGTCCATAGCAAACGGGGTACTGCCAGGAAGCTTGGCAAAAAATCCAAATATACCATTGCTGGAAAAACAGGCACCGCGCAGGTCTATACAGTGCAGCAGGATGAAGAGTATGACGAAAAGAGTCTGCCAGAACACCTGAAGGACCACGCCCTGTTTGTCGCTTTTGCCCCATTAGAGGACCCTGAGATTGCCATCGCGGTTATTGTCGAACATGGCGGTCACGGTGGCTCAGTGGCGGCGCCGGTAGCCAAGAAAATTATGGACCGCTATCTTTTGGAGAGACGCGGATGAGCCGTGTAGACCATACCCAAAGGAAGGTACCACTCTCCTACCGGCTCCATATCGACCTGCCATTGCTGACCGGACTATTTCTGCTCAGTCTGTTTGGGCTACTGGTAATCTACAGTGCCGGTGGTGAGGATATCGACATGCTGAGTCGACAGTTTATCCGTGTCTCTATCGCCTTCACAGTACTGTTTATTGCTGCCCAGACCCCACCACACTGGCTGAAAATTATCACTTTCTGGCTCTTTGTGATTGGTCTGCTGATGCTGTTTGCGGTCCCCTTTATCGGTGAGACCCACAAAGGGGCACAACGCTGGCTCAATTTCGGGGTTATCCTGATCCAACCCTCGGAGATGATGAAGCTGATCATTCCGATGATGGTGGCCGCCTACCTCTCGGAGATGCGGCTCCCTCCCACTCCAAAACACCAGGCTATTGCAGCACTACTGATTATTGTTCCCGTTCTTTTAATCGCCAAACAGCCGGACCTGGGGACTTCACTACTGATTGCCAGCTCCGGTTTTTTTGTACTGTTCCTCGCCGGTATCTCCTGGCGCATTATCGGGGGGATGGTGTTATCCAGTGCTGCGCTGTTACCGCTACTCTGGTTTTATCTAATGAAGCCGTACCAGAAGCAACGGGTGCTCACTTTCCTGAATCCCGAAAGTGACCCACGTGGTACCGGATACCATATCATCCAGTCAAAGATTGCGATTGGCTCCGGTGGCGGCTTTGGTAAAGGATGGCTCAATGGTACCCAGTCTCAACTGGAGTTTCTCCCTGAACGCCATACCGACTTTATTTTTGCTGTTCTGGCGGAAGAGTTTGGGCTGTTGGGGGTGCTGATCCTATTCGGCCTCTACCTCTTCATCATCTTCCGCGGTCTCTATATCGCATCACAGGCCCAAGAGACCTACACCCGCCTACTGGCCGGTGGCATTACCATGATCTTTTTTACCTATTTTATGGTTAATGTGGGGATGGTCAGCGGCCTACTACCTGTTGTAGGGTTACCTCTACCGATGGTCAGTTATGGCGGCACCTCAATGGTGACCATCATGGCCGCTTTTGGTATTTTGATGTCCATCCATACCCACCGCCGACTACTCAATAAATAAACCAACCGAATCTCAAATATGAAGAAAACTGCTCTACTGCTATCCTCACTCCTGACCCTGACACCCGCTATCGCTGAAGAGGCTGCAGAGCCTCTACTCAGCGAACGTGAGAACGTACAGCGCTTTATCGAACGCATGGTCAGTAAACATCAGTTTGAACGCGCCCCACTGACTGAGATGATTAACCAGCTCGCACTACGTGAAAAAAAGAAAAAGAGTGGCACTTCTGATGCCAAACGCAAGGCGAAGATGAATAACCCTGCCGAATCCCGCCCTTGGGCAGAGTATCGTGGCAAACATGTCAAACCCGGCATCATCAAAAATGGGGTAAAATTCTGGAACAGGCACCAGCAGACCCTGGCCCGCGCTGAACAGCAGTATGGAGTCCCGGCCCATATCATTATGGGTGTACTTGGGGTAGAGACCCGCTACGGTGGCTATATGGGAAAAAACCCGGTCATCAACGCACTCGCCACCTTTGCCTTTAACTACCCCAAACGTGAACGCTTCTTCAGTTCTGAGCTGGAGGAGTTTCTGCTTCTGGCGCGTGAAGAGAAACAGGACCCCTTTAGTTATCTCGGCTCCTATGCCGGTGCCATGGGCATGCCGCAGTTTATGCCCAGCAACTACCGTAAACTAGCCGTAGATTTTGATCAGGATGGTAAGAAAGATATCTGGCATACCCCTGCAGATGCCATTGGCAGCATTGCCAACTATCTCAACCATCATGGCTGGACCACAGGCACCCCAATTGCTACACCGGCCCGTTACCAGCCAGTCACTCCGATTACAGAGACCAAAGTTGAGACTGGCGACTCTCTCTGGACCATTGCAAAGCGGCTGCAGAGCCAGAATGGTGGCTCAATGGGTGATTTGATGAGTGATATTCAACAGCTCAACCCGCAAGCCTTTGTGAATAACAACCCGAATCAGTTGATGCTGGGTGCCCAGTTAAAACTGCCTGCGGCTATAGAGCCAGGCTACCGACATCTCATTTTAAAGAAGCTGCGCCCCAAGTTTGAACTCTCACAGATTCTGCAACAGGGGTTTGAGATCGACCCAGACTACCCTGCGGATGCCAAAGCACTGTTATTGGAGCTGAAGGGAGAGAAGGGGGTCGAACACTGGATTGCACTACACAACTTCTATGTCATCTCCAAATACAACCCGCGTACACTCTATACCATGGCGGTCTTCCAACTCAGTGAGGAGATTCGCAAGGCCTACAATAACCAGAGCGAACCTGCTAATGCAACGTAGTTTTCTCAAGACCACTTCCCTGTTAGCGGTGGTGACCCTGCTGAGTGGCTGTGAAACAGTCACCTATCTGGCTTCGCGTGCCACCTCCTCAATGCACTCACTCAACCCGTCAAGCGTGGCCGCAATACCGGATGCAGTCCCCAAACAGGAGCCACGTTGCAAATATGGCAATATGCCCTCCTATAAAGTGCGCGGTATCCGCTACCAGCCGATGAAATCTGCAGAGGGCTTTACCGAGCGTGGCATCGCCTCCTGGTATGGTCCCAATTTTGATGGAAAGCCCACCTCCTGCATGGAGCGTTACGATATGTATGCCATGACAGCTGCACATAAAACGTTGCCGCTACCCAGCTATGTGGAGGTTACCAACCTGGATAACCAAAAGCGTGTCGTGGTACGTGTCAATGATCGCGGTCCGTTTCATGAGGGTCGCATTATTGATCTCTCCTATACTGCTGCCTGGAAACTGGATGTCATCAAAAAAGGGACCGCCCCCGTCTCCATTCGGGTAATCACCCCCGGTGAAGAGAGCAGTCGTGAACAGAGCAGTGATGCCGCCAATGGACGCTACATTCAACTGGGGCTCTTCTCAAGCCACGCCAATGCCGCCACACAGCAGCAGAAAATAACCAACGACTTCTCTACCCTGCAGCCATCTACAACAGCCATCCTTGAGATACGGGAGATTGTTCGCGGTGGAAAAACACTGTACCAACTGATCACTCAGCCCGGTAATTCCCAAACCACAATGACCTCTCTACAGAAAAGTCTCCAACAAATGGGGATCGAAGGGATGGCCAAAAGCCGTTAAAATGGCACCACTACGAATGACTACGGACTTAACGATGAAACGGATTACTCTACTTCTCCCTCTGTTACTGATTTTTACCTGGAGCAGTCTCTCAATTGCTGCCCCCCGTATCATCCCTAAAGCGCCCGGTGTAGCGGCCAAAGGCTATATCCTGATGGACTTTGACAGCGGTCACATCATCACCGAAGGGAACAGCAGTGAACGTCTGGCACCTGCCAGCCTGACCAAGATCATGACCTCCTACGCCATTTTCAGTGAGCTAAAGCAAGGCCATATCACACTTGAAGATGAGGTGACCATCAGTGAAAAGGCGTGGCGTACCGGTGGCTCCAAGATGTTTATCGAAGTGGGTAAGAAAATCAGCGTCGATAATCTACTGAAGGGGATGGTGATCTCTTCAGGCAATGATGCCAGTGTTGCACTGGCAGAACATATTGGCGGAGCCGAAGAGACCTTTGCCGAGCTGATGAATCAGTATGCCGAGATTCTGGGGATGAAGAATTCACACTTCAAAAATTCCACCGGAATGCCCGCTGAAGAGCACTACACCACAGCAAAGGATATGGCCATTCTGGCACAGGCGTTGATTCGAGACTTTCCTGAGGAGTACAAACTCTACTCTCAGAAAGAGTTTGTCTATGGCAAAGAGCTCAAAAGCGGAAAACCCATCAAACAGAAAAACCGTAACAAGCTGTTGTGGCGGGATGAGAGTGTTGATGGCCTGAAGACCGGTTATACCGAAGCCGCCGGTTACTGTCTGGTCGCCTCTGCAGAACGCGAAGGGATGCGCCTGATCTCTGCCGTGCTCAACACCAGGAGTACAGAGGCACGCGCCCAGGAGACCCAGAAGCTGCTCAACTTTGGCTTCCGCTTCTATGAGACACAGATAATTGCCACACCAGAGCAAGCACTAGCCACCCCTACACTCTGGAAAGGGGCGCAAGAGACACTGGCAATCGGGGTTCAGCAACCACTGGCAATCACCCTTGGACGCAATCTGTTTGATGAGGTCAAATCAGAGATTCAACTGGATAAACCCTTATTGGAGGCACCGGTGACCGCAGGTACAACACTTGGTACCGTTCGCTTTACTGTAGAGGGAAAACCCGTTGCAGAGGCTCCACTGGTTGCTCTGGAGAGCGTTGAGTCTGGATCACTCTGGAACAATCTGGTCGATAGCGCCAAACTATGGTTCCAGTAGACTCCCATTTTTAACGTCTGAACCACACATGGGTAACGTCTATCTGGAGGGCCAGTTCCAACCCATAGAGAGTGCAAAGATCTCTGTGCTGGATCGTGGCTTTCTGTTTGGCGACGGGGTCTATGAGGTGATTCCGGTCTACGGAGGCCAGCTATTCCGTTTCAACGAGCATCTGCAACGGTTGGAGAATAGTCTGGCGGAGATACGAATCACCAATCCACACAACCACAAGGCGTGGTATTCACTGCTGACACAGCTAATTGCCGAAAATGAGGGAGAAGATCAGTCAATCTATCTGCAGATTACCCGAGGCACCGCCCCGCGAGACCACCACTTTCCTGACCAGACCACCCCTACCCTGTTCATGATGAGCAACCCTCTGACAGGCACTTCAGCAGAGATCCTTAAAACCGGAATAGCGGCCGTCACTGAGATCGATAGCCGATGGAGCCGCTGTAATATTAAATCAATCAATCTACTGGCCAATGTACTACACCGCCAACATGCACTCGACCAGGGGGCCAAGGAGTCTATTTTAATTCGAGATAGCCTAGTGACCGAAGGGGCTGCAAGTAACCTGTTTATTGTGCAGCATGGGACGATCCTGACCCCTCCCAAAAGCAACTATCTGCTACCCGGTGTAACCCGCGATCTTGTACTGGAGTTGGCCCAGCAACACGGAATGGCCTGTCGTGAGGCAGAGATCAATGAATCCTCACTACAACAGGCTGATGAAATCTGGGTCACCAGCTCCACCAAAGAGATTGTCCCGGTCACCACACTGAATCAGCAACCCGTTGCCGATGGCAAACCGGGAGCCATTACACTACAGCTTCACCGCCACCTACAACAATTCAAACAGCAATTTCGATCCTGACTATGAACTCACTGGAACTTCCTGAAGAGGGGCTACTTGAATTTCCCTGCTCTATCGCAATCAAGGCGATGGGAAAGGCTGAAGCCGATTTTGACGCCCATGTCACAACACTGGTACGCAGACATGTGTCCAACCTGAGTGAGGGTGCCGTCCGTACCCGCCCCAGCAAAAAGGGTAATTTTCTATCGGTCACGGTTACCATAGAGGCCGAGAGCCGGGAGCAACTCGACAAAATCTATCAGGATCTCACTGATGATGCACGGATATTGATGGCGCTGTGATTGCACTGTGATCATCCTGCGCCAACTCGGCCAGGTCCCGTATCAACCTACCTGGCATCAGATGCAGCAGTTCACCGAGCAGCGTACTGCAGAAACTGCTGATGAGCTGTGGTTACTGCAACACCCGCCCACCTTTACTCAGGGGCGTGCCGGAAAAACAGAACATCTACTTGACCCCGGAGAGATCCCGGTAATCCCCATAGATCGTGGTGGACAGGTCACCTACCACGGTCCCGGTCAACTGGTGCTCTACACGCTGATTGACTTACAGAGAAGAAAGTTAGGGGTACGCGCACTGGTAACCGCACTGGAACAGACCATTATTGTATTGCTGCGAGAGCACTATGGCATCGACTCTGAGGCCCGCAAAGAGGCCCCCGGAGTCTATGTAGCAGGGGCCAAAATTGCGGCTATAGGGTTGAGGATTCGCAAAGGGTGCAGTTTTCATGGCCTCAGTTTCAACCTGAAGATGGACCTGGAGCCCTTCCAGCGAATCAACCCCTGTGGCTATCAGGGGTTGCAGGTAACCCAGCTTTCAGATCTCACCGAGCTAGCGGCCCCCAGCTCGATCCACCTGCCCCTGATACAACAGTTACTGCAACAGTTGGGATACAATCCAGCGGATCTACACATTGCCTGAACACGAGAGTTCGATGTCAAAAGAGTCCATAGACGAGAGAAAGCAGCGTGGAGCCGAGAAGGTCTCCCGTATCCCCATCAAGGTAGTCCCCAGCGAAAAACCACTGCGTAAGCCCGAGTGGATCCGGGCCAAGGCCCCCACCGGAGGCGGAGTCTCGAAAATCCGCAGACTATTACGTGAAGGGGCGCTCAATACCGTCTGTGAAGAGGCCTCTTGTCCCAATCTGGGTGAATGCTTCTCACATGGCACCGCAACCTTTATGATTTTGGGGGATATCTGTACCCGCCGCTGCCCCTTCTGTGATGTTGCCCATGGCAAGCCTCTCCCTACCAACCCGGAAGAGCCGCAACAACTGGCAGAAACAGTTGCCGAAATGGGGCTTCGTTACGTGGTTATCACCTCGGTAGACCGTGATGATCTGCGTGATGGGGGTGCCCAACACTTTGCCGACTGTATCAGCCAGATCCGCTCTACAGTGCCTTCCATCCAGATTGAGACGCTGGTACCCGATTTTCGTGGTCGTGAGGCCATCGCTCTGGAGACCCTCGCTCAATCCCCCCCTGATGTCTTTAATCACAATCTGGAGACGGTGCCCCGCCTCTACAAACAGAGTCGCCCCGGTGCCAGTTACCAGGGTTCCCTTCAGCTTCTGCACGCTTTCAAATCATCAACCCCATCGGTACCCACTAAATCGGGCATCATGCTCGGACTGGGTGAAGAGATGAATGAGGTACACAGATTGATGGAGGATCTACGTAAACATAATGTAGACCGCATTACCCTGGGACAATATCTTCAACCCAGCAGGCACCACCTGCCCGTAAGCCGCTTTGTCACCCCCGCTGAATTTGATGCCTTAAGAATTACAGGCGAGTCGATGGGCTTCAGCCATGTCGCCAGCGGCCCGATGGTACGTTCATCATACCATGCAGATCTGCAGGCAGCCGGCGAGGTAGTGCAGTAACCTGAATATCAATGTTCGTAGTGGATTTATAAGATTCTTTGCTATACTGAAATTAATACCTGTAAAAAATAAGGGATAATTGATAATTATGTGTAACTATTCAGGGGTGTTAACGGAAAATAATCCTTGACAGGCTTTTTCAGCAAAAACATGTTTTTTAGTCCACCCCCGTACCTCTTGCTCATTTTGC
>DUYW01000138.1 GCA_013349825.1 Gammaproteobacteria bacterium
TTGCTAATAGCCTGCTATTGGCTGCGATCTTCGCCTTGATCTTGGACACTATGGACGTAATTCAAATTACCCAGACTTGTTCAGAGGTTCCCTAAGAGCTTGCCTTCGAATAGAGAGACACTTTCGCCTCTACACCGCCACCTTTATGGTTATGTAGTGAAACCTCCCAGCCATTGATTGTGGCTAGATTTTTCACAATAGCAAGCCCCAGACCACTGCCACCCCCCTGTGCCGAGCGAGACGGGTCGACACGATAAAATGGCTGAAAAACAGCTTCTAACTCCTTTTCTACAAGCCCTGGTCCATAGTCGATCACACAAACCTCCACCACACTGTCTGGGTTACAGACCAGTGTTACTTCAGTGGACGGTTCTCCTCCATAGCGTCTGGCATTATCCAGATAATTCGACAGGATACGTTGTAGTGCTGAGATATCGATACGACAGAGACAAGGGTCTGCTCGCTCCTGCCACTCAATTTCCATCCCTCCACGTCTCTTACGTTCTACAATGGAGGAGATTAAGCCATTAATCTCTATCTCTTGTTCTCGCCCCTGCTTCTCGCCCCGCGCATAGGTGAGCACCTCACGAATCATGCCATCCATTACATCCAGATCTTCCACGATGCCTTCAAGCAGATCCCGGTCTTTTTCACTGGACAACATCTCCACACTGAGGCGCATCCTCGCCAGCGGTGTTTTAAGGTCATGAGAGATGCCCGCCAGCAATGTGGCACGATTTTCGGTCAAACTTTGAACATTTTTCACCATCCAGTTAAAACGTTTAACCAATGATAAAAATTCTGAAGGCCCTTTTTCAGGGAGTGGCTCCGGGTACTCTCCCCGCCCCATCTCACCGACGGCCATCTGTAGCTCTTCAATCGGTCGAACCAGCCATCGAGAGAGAAAGTATATGGAGATCACAGTAAATGAGATCGCAAAAAACAGTACCAGTAGTAAAACAGATGGATTGAGACAACCTTCCCGGTTGGCTGAAAAGCCTACCCGTGCTGAAGCTGACGAATCAGAGAGGGGCAGGTTAATCCAAAAATACTCCTCGCCGGGGAGCGCATCAGCCTCTTGATAAAAGGGTATCGGATGGCCAAAACGGTGTTGTAACTCTGTCTCAACCAGATACCAAAAGGGGATATGCCACCTTGCCTGTTCCAGTTTTTGATCATCTACACCATATACAAACTGGTGCAGTCCTGCCGTATTACTATTTTGCGACTCTTCCTCAAGATGTTGCAGTCGTTCTGGTTGTTGACTTAACAACTCCAGCTCATCGACAAACTGATCAACCTGCGTATAGACATTGGGTAAAACCATCTGCTTGAAAATAATGGTAAAGGTAAAAATCTGTAATAAAAAGACGATCATGCCAACCAGTAGCATGGTGCGACTGTAGAGACTCTTCGGCAATCGAACGGAGGGGGCCATAGCTTACAGTTCCAGAGTAAAGCGGTACCCTACCCCCCGCACAGTCTGTATATATTCTGGAGCCTGTGGATTTGATTCAATCTTTTTGCGGATACGGGTGATACGGACATCTATACTCCGGTCAAAAGCACCTTCAACACCATCATCCAGAAAATCTAACAACTGCTCACGACTTAAAACATGGTTAGGTCGTGACGCAAGATGGCGCAACAGTTCAAATTCACCGGAAGTGAGTGCAATTGTCTCACCCTCCCGACTCAGGATATGGCTATCCAGGTCCATCAGAAAAGGGCCGAAAACGATTTTATTCTGCTTTAGAGACTCTTGTTGATCCTCGCGTATTTTGCCGGTACGCTTTAATACAGACTGAATTCTGGCAAGTAACTCTCTGGGGTTAAAAGGTTTTGAGAGGTAATCATCAGCACCGATCTCCAGTCCGGCGATACGGTCCATCTCATCCCCTTTGGCACTGAGGATAATAATTGGAATTTCAGAACTATTCTGTAGGCGACGGGCAATCGATAAGCCATCTTCTCCCGGAAGCATCAGATCCAATACGATGAGGTCCGCTGCAAAACTGGATAATTTCTGGTCCATCTCCCGACCATCTTCTGCGGCATCCACCTCAAAACCGTTTTCATTAAGATAGCGGCACAGTAATTGACGCAATTTCAGGTCATCATCAACCACCAAAACTTTTCTTGAATCCGTCATAGTACAAATATCGCTCTACTCACTTGAGTCAATCAAAGCCAATTGAAATCATTCTGAAACAGTCAGGGGTTAATATTGACAGCGATGGGCAGTTGTCGGGTGAACCCCCCCTCCTCCTCGTGTTTTCCCGGTTTCTGTCCATCACTTTTCGGGTTACTGAAAGGCGTTCATTGAGGCCAGAACCCGTTGAAAAACATCATCACACAGCGACTACAACTCCCTGCGAGGGGAGGATTCATTTTCGGACGCCTCTGAGGAGAAACTATTACAGTGACTCCAATACCCGCTGTAGACGACTCCGGGCTTCTGTTGCAATACTGTGAATCCCATCAAATTCAGAAAGTGTTAAAAACAGATTCGGATCTAAAAATTCGACCACAACCTCACCATCTTCAGCCTGCCGGACCACCACATTACAGGGAAGGAGTGCCCCAACACTGATATCTGCATCCAGTGCCTCTGCAGCAAGAGGAGGATTACACGCCCCTAGGATGGTATAGGGTTGCATATCCTTATTGATTTTTGCTTTCAACGTATCTGAGACATCAATTCGTGTCAGGATGCCAAACCCTTCTACTTTCAATTTTTCAGTGACCCGCTCAATAGCCTCGTTAAAACTACAACTCAATGTTGTTCCAAATGTATATGCCATCTCAATCTACTCCATTTTTCACGATCATTCATTCTTGCTATGCAACCATACAGATTCCGCTATCATTGATCTACATCTTTGTTCACTTCACCATTCACTACACGCACTACGTACAGTGTGATACAGAGAGAGAAGGGGCTGGGGTCTGGGGTCTGGAGGCTGCCCGTGTCTATCCACCCCACCCCAGATTTCGGGCAACAATCTCGTAGACATCTTTCGATAGCCCTTCAATAGCACCTATACGCTCAAGCTCACTGCAAATCATCGTCTGCCTCTGTTCATCAAAACGGCGCCATGCATTAAAGGCCCCAACCATTCTGGCTGCAACCTGAGGGTTGAGCTGGTCCAGTTGTACCACTTGATCAGCCAACAGACGATAGCCCCGGCCACTGCGGTGGTGAAACTGCAAAGGGTTTGCATGGGCAAATGTACCGATCAATGCACGTACCCGATTGGGGTTGGTAACCTCAAAATCAGGATGTTTCAGCAGCTTTTCAATCTGCTCGATCGTACCCGGCAGGGGTGCACTTGCCTGTAACGCAAACCATTTATCAATGACCAGCCGCTCGCCTTGCCATTTTTCATAAAACTGTTCCAGTACCCGGCTACGCAATGCGCTATCTAACTGTACCAGAGCGGCAAGTGCTCCCATCTCTTCACTCATGTTCTCTGCTTTTTCCAACTGCTGTAAAGCAAGTTCGGTAACAGCTTCAGACTCTAGCCGCATCAACATACCCAATAGTTGATTACTTAAGGTGCGCCCCTCTACACTCTTTTTGTCCAGCTCATGGTAAAGAGCAATCATCTCATGCTCATAACGTGCTGCGACCTGGGTAATGGCATACTCACGTGCTGCATGAATCGCATCCACATCGACTACATCAACCTTCTCTGAGAGCCAACGCTCTGTCGGCAAGATCAATGCCTCTGCCGTAAAGGCTGAATCAACCGCACCTTCACGGATCACACGCCCCATCGCCACTAACCACGCCTCGTCAATCTCAGGTGTCTCTCCCTGTTGAATTTCTACCACCCACTGCAGCAAAAGTGCTTCTGCAACCTGCTGTCCTGCATCCCAACGGTTAAAGGGGTCACTATCATGAGCCATCAGGAAACGCTGTTCATCCCCACTGTAACTACTCTCCAGTAAGAGTGGTGCAGAGAACCCTCTCAGCAGGGACGGCAATGCATCTTCGCTGATTCCAGTCAGCTCAAAGCACTGTGTGGACTCCTTCAACTCCAGTAGCCGATTCCCCTCTGCCAATAAATCCACTCCAGAGGTCCTGGAAACGGCTCCTACGACTATCGGTATATGGTGAGGCTTCCATGCAGTCTGCTCAGATTCAGAGAGTGAGCTGGGCGGACGCTGCTGCAGATCGAGCGATAAAACCTGTTTTTCTGCATCGTAACTCCATTGAGCCGAGAGCCTGGGGGTCCCTTTCTGGGTATACCAGCGCATAAATTGACTGAGGTCACGGCCCGAAACCTCTTCCATGCAGCGGACAAAATCCTCTACCGTTACTGCTTCTCCGTCATGACGTTCAAAATAGAGATCCATCCCCTTGCGGTACAGTTCTGCACCTAGCAGGGTATGCTGCATACGCACCACCTCTGCCCCCTTCTCATAGATCGTGACGGTGTAGAAGTTACTGATCTCAATATAACGGTCTGGACGCACCGGATGTGCCATTGGACCGGCATCTTCCATAAATTGGGCACTACGCAGCAGACGTACATCCTGAATTCTCTTGACTGCGCGTGAATTGAAGTCCGCTGTAAACTCCTGATCCCTAAATACGGTCAACCCCTCTTTGAGGCTCAATTGAAACCAGTCTCGGCAGGTGATGCGGTTTCCGGTCCAATTGTGAAAATACTCATGTCCAATCACCGCTTCGATATTGAGGTAGTCCTGATCGGTTGCCGTCTCCGGCTGAGCCAACACAAATTTGGAGTTAAAAACATTGAGGCTCTTATTCTCCATCGCACCCATATTGAAATTATCGACGGCAACAATATTAAAAAGATCCAGATCATACTCTCGCCCATACACCTGTTCGTCCCACACCATGGAGCGCTTCAACGAGGCCATTGCATGATCACATTTATCCACATTGTGTGGCTCGGTGTAGATTCTCAAAGAGACCTCACGCCCGGAAGCGGTCTTGAAGCGGTCTTCAATCCCTTCCAGTTTTCCAGCCACCAGTGCGAACAGGTAGGCCGGTTTTGGAAAGGGGTCCTCCCAGGTTACCCAATGACGTCCATCTGGACTGGTGCCGCCTGCGGTACGATTACCGTTGGAGAGTATCACCGGGCACTCTTGCGGGTCTGCCACAATGGTGACGCTGAAACGGGTCATCACATCGGGGCGGTCGGGAAAGAAGGTGATCTTACGAAAACCTTCAGCCTCACATTGTGTGCAATAGATTGGTCCAGATTGATAGAGTCCCTCCAAAGAGGTATTTTGCTGAGGCTGAAGCCATGTCTCAATCTGTAAGGTACAGGAGTCGGGGACCTGATCAATCGTCAACAACTCTCCCTCTCGCCGATAGTGCTCATTAGACAGGGGTAGATCATCCAGCCGTATTGAGACCAGTTTCTGCTCGCCTCCATGCAACTGTAACGGACATCCTGGTTTAATCAGAGGGTTACGCTCCAGTTTCAAAGTTGACTTAACAACAGTCTCGTTTTTTCCCAACTCAAAGAAGAGCCTGATTTCGGGCACCAGATAGGCAGGAGGCGCATAATGCGCCAAATAAGTTGGCTGAGGGGGTTTAGTAGCTGTTGAGCTCATCACTGCTCCTGTTGTTGTTTTCCATAAACCACCCTATCATCCACCATTCTTCAATAAAGGAAAACCTCCTGATGGCGAGAAAAATTAAAATCTATAGTACTGGCAGCTGCCCCCGTTGTGATAAATCAAAACAACTACTGTCCAAATGGGGCATCTCTTATACCGAAGTACGGGTGGATCAGTCCCAAAAAGGGTTAAAAGAGATGCTAAAACGGACCAACAATGCCCGCACTGTGCCACAAATTTTTCTGGGTGATGACCATATCGGCGGACTCGATGAACTCACAGAGGCGCATATGGATGGTGATCTGGACGAGATCAGTTAACGGCAACCGTGAAGGAAACGCTGAATGGTAGCGCCCTGCTTTAAGGTTTGCCTCCGTTAATCTCCAGGGTGAAACGTTTCTCCTTACCGCGGTCGTTTCGTTTACCTAACGTATCTGGACGGCACTGCTGTAGCTGTTGGCGATAGCTGACCTGACTATTGTTCACTTTACTCGCTATACGCATGATGCGTGGTTTATTCTCAAAATCACGTCGTAGAAAACCACGGTGCCCCTCATGGTATGCCAGATAGAGGTGATAACCATCATTGCGAGGAATCTGCAAACTCCGGTGAGACCGGTTGAGATACCACCCTACAAAATCGACTGCATCCGGGAAATGGTCTCGCTCACCTTCCTCATTCCCTGTACGCTGCTGATACTCTTTCCAGGTCGGATCCAGGGCCTGCGAATAGCCATAAGCCGTTGATCGATAGGGTCCGGGGATAAACCCTAAATAGCGCTTTCTGGGCGCTTTGGCATTGCCGATAAAACGGGATTCGTGGCGAATCACTGCCATCACCATCTCTTGAGGAATCCCCCATCGCTGTTCACTCTTCATTACCGCCTGTTCCCAATCTGGATGGCTCTCATAGATAGAGCATAGATTCTCTTCATCAAATGTGGATGGACCACAGCCTGTCAGCAACAGCGCAGTGACAGCAACCAGAGTATATGCAGAGTTAGAATTCATATTGTGGATTTAAACCTATAATGGTTTATCAATTCAAGAATCAATCTCAAAAACTGATATACAGTGTTCAACCAAAACAGGTAAAATATTTTTATTCAAGAGGAGCCACAACAATGAAAAAAATAATCACCGCTTTACTGCTAACAACTCCACTCACAGCATTTGCCAATGGGCTCTGGGTGCACCATGCCGTTAACGAGGAGTTTGACACGATCAAAGAGTATATCGAGGAGGGAATCACCAATCAGGGGCTGGTTGTTGCGCATCGCTCCGATGTCGCTGGAATGTTACAACGGACGGGCAAAGACCTAGTTGCAAAGGTGAGCACGATACAAGCCAACGTAACAGAGAAGGCACACACCGCAATCAATATTGCACGAGATGCCATCGGTATCCAGTCAGAAGAGAGCTCTGAAGCAGAAACGGAGAAAACCCCGCCAACAGCCACAGAGACCTTTACACGCTCAGAGGTGATTGAGTTCTGTAGCGCCAATCTATCAAGAAAAATGACCGATGCCGATCCTGCTAATGTCATCTTCTGCCCCTATTCTATTGCACTTTATACCACCACAGATGACCCTGAAACTGTACACATCTCCTATCTGCAGCTCTCCAAAATTGGTTCACCCAATTCACGGGCGGTGTTGGAAGAGGTTGAGGCCATGCTTGGCAAGATTGTTTTAGACGCGACTGAATAGCCCAGTATGAGGTTCTTACAAACTCTGTCTTCTGTGCTGCCACTGCTGTTTCTGAGTGCCTCTTTTTACGCCACGGCTGCGTCAGATAGCGATCTTGCCAGCCCTGAAACGACACAGGTGGCAACTACAGCGACACCCCCAATCCCCGAATTCAAAAATATCAAAGATATTTCCATTCGAAAACGGGCCTTTATTCGTACCATTGAGTCGCATGCACGTCCAATTCTTCATGGGATTGAGAAAAAGAGAACCATTCTGCTTGCTCTCTACCTGCGTTACAGTGCTGGAGATCAACTCAACCCCTCTGAACAGCAGTGGATTATGGAGCATGCCCGCCATCTGGAAATTCAACATTTTGACTCTGAGCAGCCTGCAGATTGGCTGGTAGTACTGAAACAGACCGACTCTATTCCGCTTTCACTGCTGATCGCCCAGGCCGCTATTGAGTCTGCATGGGGTACTTCGCGTTTTGCACGAGAGGGAAATAACTATTTTGGCATCTGGTGTTCACAACCTGGCTGTGGAATTGTTCCAAGACGACGCGCCGAAGGGGCCACTCATGAGGTGGAGCGCTACCCTGACCTGCATACTGCAATCAAAAAATATATCCACATCCTCAATACACGAAGTGCTTTCGAGCCACTACGGATACTTCGACACCAACAGCGTAAAAACCTATTGACCCCTTCCGGTACACTCCTTCTCAAAGGGCTCAAACACTATGCCCAGGATGGTGGAAGCTATATGAAATTACTCAAAAAGATTATTGAACAGAATGATTTAGGACAATACGACTAAACGATCCAGCTATCTCTCTTTTTTGGGCACCATCAACACCCCGATTTCTGGTATGATTTCCCTTTAGAGTCTAACTATTTTGCGCTCCACAGACACACTGAAATGACACGCTGAAAAGACTCTCTGAAAAGTTCATTTATAGAGTACATCACCATGAAAACATCGAGCAGAATCTCCCCTCTACTCTCAGTTGTGCTATTCGTAACAAGCACTCTTTTTGTCACAACATCATTCGCCCAATGGTTTGGCCCTTGGGGTAATGAAAATGATCTTGCCGCCGCATGGGGGTTAGAGCCCGACTCGATTGATGACCCGGATGAAGGGCCGGGTGAGACCATCAATTACAACAATTTTGAAAAACCATTCAGGATGAATGTCGAGTCTGGAAGTCAGGCCTATAACAGACCCATTGCACCACCAAAACGAGTCCGACCCATTGCCGCGCCAGCCCCTAAGCCTAAACCAGCTGCACCTGTAGCTGCCGCGCCTGTAGCTGCTGCACCTCAAAGAAGACCTATGCCTCCCCGCGCCTCATCACTGAGGCCGCCACAAAACCCTGGAAGATACTACCGTAGACAGGCTCCAAGACCACCAC
>DUYW01000212.1 GCA_013349825.1 Gammaproteobacteria bacterium
GATCAGCTGTTTACACTCTTTTTTGTAGGTATCGAGCCGCTGGACTGGAAGAGTAAACAGGCAGGTGTTCATTTAGGAAGTCTGCTCAAGCGCCATCTGCTGTTTAACAATATTCTCAAGCTGCTCTCTCGATCGCCATTGATAGAATTGGAGGCGCTCTCAGAAGCGCTACGTGGTACTTTGCCCCACGCTTTTCAGCCCCATGCTGCGGCAGTACTGAATGCGCTGGTTGCANTGGTGGCGCTGGCAAAGGATGAGCATGGTCTACCGTTGGTCAATCTGCGCCTGCAGCTCTGGATGCGTGAGATGCGGCGTATGGTGGTTCCATTGAAGCGGGTTGAGGATGATGAGATATTACTTCCCCGCTTAATGTATGCCGATGACCTGAAGCAGGGGAATGAGGAGCTGGCTCTACCGCTGGTGCAGTGTAACCACTGCAACACTACCGCCTGGATTACCCGTCTTGCACCGGGTGAGTCCAATATCAATGTAGATCTGCGGGCGGTCTATCAGGCATGGTTCAGTCAAGACCCTGAATCAGTCATGCTGTTACCGTTGCTGAAGGGTGAAGAGCAGCCTGAGTCGCGAGGTATGGTGCGTTACCTCTGTAGAGAGTGTGGGCACCTGCAGGGGGGCGATGAGCGCTGCTCTGCCTGTGGACAGGACTCTCTGCAACGGGTATTCAGGCCAGAGCTTCTGAAACAGAAAAAGGGGAAGGTAAATCGTGTGGTTTCTGAGCACAACTGCCCGGTCTGTGCCGCGAGCCACTCGATGATTGTGTTCGGGGCGCGCTCGGTCACCCTCTCTAGTGTAGCGATCCACCACCTCTACGCCAGTCGCTGGAATGATGACAAGAAATTGATCACCTTTTCGGATAGTGTGCAGGATGCATCCCATCGAGCCGGTTTCTTTGCTGGGCGTACTTGGCGCAATCTTGTGCGGGGCGCGATGGCACAGGCGATGGTTGAGGAGCGGATGGCGCTGGATGAGTATTATCAGTGGCTACCGAATTTCTGGCGGGATATGACGATCAACCCAAATGCCTGGAGTGATCTGGAGTTTGTAACGCACTTTATCGGTCCAAATATGCTCTGGTATGAGGAGTACTTGGCACTGCAGAAAGAAGGGGCTACGGAGTTGCCAGCGGATAGCCGACTGGTGAGTGATGTCAGTAAGCGGCTGGAGTGGGAGGTGTTGGCAGAGTTTGGCTATCGCAGTGCGATTGGACGGTCGCTGGAGCAGGTTGGACTGTTGGTGTTGGGAGTGGAGCGTGCTGCGGTTGAGCGAGCGGTTGAGGCGCTAATGGTTTCGCTGCATGAAAATGAGGGGCTGCGTTGGATCGAGAAGGCTCAGGTGAGCCATTTTGTGCTGGGATTGTTGTTGCATATGAAGCAACTTGGAGCGATTGATCATCGCTTTCTGCAGAGTTATATCCAGCAGGGAGGGAGGAATTGGCTCTTTAATCAGCAGAGTTATCTTCCTTCTATGGCCCCCAATGCCAGTGCCCCGGTTTTTCTGACAGATGCCCGTTCTCACTCCAAATTTGAGACGCTGACCAGCGGAAGCAGAGATAGTTGGTTGGTGGCGTGGATGAAGAAGACGCTGGGGCAGGAGATGCTCCCGGTTGGAGTGGAACGCACATTGATTCCACTGGTGATGGATCAGCTGGTCCAACAACAATTATTGGTGGCACATGATGGGCAGAAGGGGAGCAGGGTATGGGCATTGAACTCTCAGCAGCTCTATCTGAGCCGTCGAGTGGCGATGTTGGAGACTGCCTCTGCAAAGGATCGCCGTTTTGTGGATGAGGCGCTGGTTGATCTACTGGAGGGGATGCCTTCACTGTTACATGGTGATCAAGGCTGCTATGAAGCAAGACAGCCAAGAGAAAACTGGTTGGCCAAAGCGTACCAGCAAGGGGAACTTGCACGAATCTTCTCAGGAGAACACACGGGACTGTTGGAGCGGGATCTGCGCCAGCAGATTGAGCATGACTTTATTCACGGGGATCACCCTTGGTCGTGTAATCTTCTTTCGGCTACCCCAACATTGGAGATGGGTATCGATATTGGGGATCTCTCCTCGCTGCTGCTCTGTTCAGTCCCTCCAGCGCAAGCGAACTACCTGCAGCGTATCGGTCGTGCAGGGAGAAGGGACGGTAATGCCTTTGCGATGACGGTGGCAGAGGGTGCGCCACATGATCTCTATTTTTATGCCGACCCACTGATGATGATGGCAGGGGATGTGGAACCGCCTGGGGTTTATCTGAATGCTTTTGCAGTGATCTCTCGTCAATTGACGGCGTACTGTATGGATCAGTGGGTTGATAGCGGTATTGATGAGCGTGCGATACCAAAAGGGGTGAAGGGGGTATTGGATGCGCTGGAACGGGGTGACCATGCGCTGTTCCCCTTTAATTTTCTTGATTTTGTAGAGGCTGAAGGGATAGGGCTGTTTGATGCCTTTGTTGCCCTTTTTGGCGATGAGCTGACGGAGGCCTCTCAGCTGCGACTAAAGCAGTTTGTGTTGGATGAGGGGGAAGAGGAAGGAATCCGCCAACGACTGATTACTACACTGCATGGACTTCAACAGGAGCGCGAGGGGCTGGTTCGCAAGATTAAGGCATTGAAAAATGCACTCGATCGCCTCAAGCGAAAACCAGAAGATGAAGCGGTTATAAAGGAGATGCGGGAGGTTGAGCAGGAGCGTGGAGGGTTGATGGTGCTACTGCAACAGATCAATGGCAAGCAGCCACTTAACTTTATGACTGATGAAGGGCTGATTCCTAACTATGCATTTCCTGAGCAGGGGGTGACACTGCGCTCGGTGATCTACCGTAAACGTGGGCAGCCGAAGGAGGGGGAGCCTCCCTATGAGAATGAGATCTATGAGTATGAGCGCCCCGGTGTATCGGCCATTCGTGAACTGATCCCCAATAGCAAATTTTATGCGGGGGAGCGCCGTGTGCAGATTCGGCAGGTGGATCTGGATCTCTCATCGATTGAGCAATGGAGGTTCTGCCCCAGTTGTGCCCATGCTGCGATTTCACAAGTACATGTGGATGGCGATTGTCCGAAGTGTGGTGATCCAATGTGGTCGGATGGCGGTCAATTGATTGAGATGGCCCGTCTGCGTCAGGTGATGGCTAACAGCAGTGATCGGGATAGCCGGATCTCTGATGAGAGTGAGGATCGAGAATCGTCGTTTCATGTACGGCAGATGATGGCTGATGTTAAGCGTGAGCAGGTCGTGCAGGCATTTCGTATTGCTGAGGATGCGTTACCTTTTGGTTTTGAGTTTGTCCGTAAGGTGGCCTTTAGAGAGGTTAATTTTGGAGAGTATGGGGCAACAGGTGATGAGTTGGAGATTGCTGGTGTAGCTGCTGTGCGCCCCGGCTTTCTGCTGTGCCGCCATTGCGGCATGGTACAGAATCGGCACAAGGTTGCAGCAGGTGAAGCGCAGGAGCATAGCCATACCTGTCGATCAGGACGAGAGCGTCCAAGTGATGAAAAAAACCTAGTCGATTGTCTCTATCTCTATCGGGAGTTTTCATCTGAGGCACTGCGCATCTTGATGCCGCTCTCTACTTTGGAAGAGGGTGAAGGGTCTCTTAACTCCTTTATCGCTGGGTTGCAGTTGGGGTTGCAGCTACGTTTTGGCGGTAAAGTCGACCATTTGCGGGTGATGAACTACAGTGAACCCGCAGAGGGTGGAGGAGAGCGCCACTTCTTGATGATCTACGATTCGGTGCCTGGGGGAACGGGTTATCTGCAGCAGCTGATGGAGCAGCCTGAGCAGATGATGGAGATCTTCCGGCTGGCTCATGACCATATGAGCAGATGCAGCTGTAACCAGGATTTAGAGAAGGACGGTTGTTATCGCTGTCTCTATGCCTACCGAAATAGCCATGGAATGGAGTCGACCTCACGGGATCGTGCTGTTGAGTTGTTCGGGGCAATTTTGGATCATGCGGATCGGATTGAACCACTCGAAACAGTCGATGAAATAGTGGTCAATCCGCTGCTGGATAGTGAGCTGGAGCGCCAGTTTATTGCGGCGTTTCGTGTTGTCTCCATTGATGGTTTGGAGGTCAAGATTCACCAGCAGCTGGTGGGTGACCGCCCAGGTTGGTTCCTGCAGGTGGGAGAGCGCTTGTACACCATAGAACCACAGGTGGACCTTGGTAAGAGTGATAGGGTTGAGCTGCCATCTCGTCCGGATTTTGTGATTCGGTCCGCCCGCACGGATGGGCAGAATCCATTCTTGCCGATCGCGCTGTTCCTGGATGGTTATCAGTATCACAACAAGATTAGTGCTGAGGATAGCGCCAAGCGGATGGCTATCCTCTGTAGTGGGGAATTCCGTGTCTGGTCGTTGACTTGGGATGATGTGCGTGATCAGTTTGCAGGTACGCGACAGGAGTTGGGTAACCCATTTAGTCATGATTTGAATGATGTGATGCTGCAGATTGTAGAGCCTATGTCGAAGCGGTTACAGGTTTCAGATTCATTCTTTAAGATGTCGCTTAAGTCGTCCTTTGAACAGTTACTGCATTTTTTGGCGGATCCAGTCCCAAAACAGTGGCAGTCACTCGCCTTTGTGCGCTCACTCTACTGGTTTGATCGTACCAACATGGTTGCCGAGGAGTGGGTGAATGAGGTGAGAGGGAGATTGAGCCAGCAGATGCCGGTGTCGATGGTTGCAAAGGCTGATCTAGATCAACCATCTGCTTGTGCAGAATCTGACTTTGGATCGTTGCATATTGATTTGATGGTGCCGCAAGCAGCTATCCAACAGGCCTCTTCTGATGCGTTGATTGTTAGTGCAAGATTGGATGATAAGGGGCAGGAAGAGGGAGTAGAGAAGCGCTCTTGGCATGGATGGTTGTCAGCAGCGAACCTGTTCCAGTTTTTGCCCCACTTTATCTGGTCGAGCAGTAGTGGTGTGGAGTCGGGCGTTTATGAGGCAATTACGCTGGATCGACGTGGTAGTTTCATTTCTGTTGATGAGGGAGAGGATGGAGAGCAGTTTGTCTCATCAGAGGCATGGAGAGATGCCTGTGGTTTAGTAGATTCAGAACTGAAAGAGTCTCTCTGTGAGTTGGAGAAATCAGGTTTGTCGGTTCCGGTTGTAGGCTATGAGATAGATAATGATCAGGGCGAGGTTGTTGCAGAGGCTGAACTTGCCTGGCCAGATCAAAAGATAATTTGCCTATATGCAGAAGAGAGTGAGCAGCTGTCCTCTGAATCTTTACCTGAGTGGACGCGGGTTCTGTTGGAAGAGGAGTGGGAGAGTGAAGTGAAATCACTCTTCAATGTGAGCAATTAGGAGTAAGTGATGGATGCGGTAGTAGCAATTTCGAATGATTTTTTTAAGTGTTTTGCAAAGTTACCCAGAGCGCAGCAAGGTAATGTGATGAACTTTGTCTCTCGTTTTCAGAATGATCCTCGCGCTTCTGGTATCAATTACGAGAAGATTCGTGACGCAAGGGACCCCAATATGCGATCGGTGCGGATTGATCAGAAGTATCGTGGGATTGTGCTTAAGCCAGAGCAAGGTAATATCTTTATGTTGCTTTGGGTGGATAATCATGATGACGCTTACGACTGGGCGCGTCGCCATAAGTGTAATATCAATCCGGAGACAGGAACCCTGCAGATCTATGCGGTTTCAGCGGTAGATGCTCCAGAGGTTGAACAACAGGCCCAGAAGGTCGTAGAAGAGAGAGCCCCAACATTTGAAATGTTGAAGGATCGTGAGTTAATCAGGTTAGGGGTCCCTGAGGAGCATATCTCTTTGGTGCGCACTATTTGTGATGAAGGTGAGTTGGATGCAGTTGAGTCCAACTTGCCTCAGGAGGCGTATGAGGGGCTCTTCTTTATCTTAGCGGGATCGAGCTATGATCAGGTGATTGCAGATCGAGAGGCTGCTACAGAAGTGGAGGTCGATATCGACGACTTCCAGGCGGCACTGGAGCGAGTCGGCAGCCAGGGTGTCTTCGTGATTGTTGGCGATGAGATTGAGCTACAGGAGATGTTGAATGCCCCACTACAGCAGTGGCGAGTATTTCTTCATCCATCACAGCGCAAATTGGCTTATGGGGTGAAAAATGGTGCTGTACGAGTGCTGGGTGGTGCGGGTACCGGAAAGACAGTTGTAGCGATGCATCGAGCCAAGTGGTTGGCAGAAAATTTGGTTCCGGATGGGCAAAAGATCCTCTTTACTACCTTTACTCGTAATCTGGCTCAGGATATTGAGCAAAACCTTAAGTCCATTTGTGATGCGCAAGCGCTATCAAAGATTGAGGTGGTTAATCTGGATCAGTGGGTTTCACGCTTTCTCAAACGAAATAACTATGACTACGTTATTGCGCACAATACCAATACTTATTGGGATGCCGCCATTGGCATGGCTCCCGTCGAGCTCAATTTTCCTGATTCGTTTTACAGGGAAGAGTGGGGGCGGGTGATCCAACCACAGAGTATTACTACAGTGGATCAGTATAAAAAAGCATCCAGGGTGGGGAGAGGGACGCGATTGAATCGAATGCAGCGGCTGCAGGTTTGGTCAGTATTTGAGGAGTATCGTTTGCTGCTAGAACAGGAGAAAAAGCGAGAGGTTGATGATGCCTACCGAGATGCTGCAACTCTATTGAGAAATGGAGCTAAGAGCACTGGAGCTTACTTTTCTGTGATTGTGGATGAAGCGCAGGATATGGGAACGCAGGCATTTAATCTGGTTCGGCAGATTGTTCCTGAGGGTGCAAATGATATCTTTATTGTCGGAGATGGGCACCAGCGTATCTATGGGCGCAATAAGGTTGTTCTAAGCCATTGTGGAATCAATATCCGTGGTCGAGCACGTAAGCTGAAGATCAACTATCGTACAACGGATGAAATTCGGAAGTGGGCAGTCAATTTGCTGGAAGGACTCGCTGTTGATGATCTTGATGGAGGTGAGGATGATCAGCAAGGGTACAAGTCTCTGTTGCATGGTGATCTACCTCGAATAGAAAATTTTGAAACGGCGGAGCAGCAGTCCGGTTTTATCGCTCAGTTTTTACAGGAGCGGCAGAGGCAAGATGCCGCACTCCATGATATTTGTATTGTGGCTCGCACCAAGCGTGAGAGGGATGATATTGGGCAGCGACTGAAAGGCTTGGGTGTCTCTGTGTATCTGTTGGAGAAAGAGGGGGCAGATAGTGAGAAACAAAATCATGTACGGCTGGCAACCATGCACCGAGTGAAAGGGTTAGAGTTTGAAGAGATGGTGTTGGCCAGTTTGAATAAGGGGCTGGTGCCATTAGGTGTAGCGCTAGACTCTGCGGGAGATCCTGTTGAGAGGCGGCAGGCTGATCTTGAAGAAAGGGCTTTGCTATATGTGGCAATTACTAGGTCAAAACGAGCTGCACTGTTGTTGTCTTGTGGGATGGTTAGTCCTTATCTTGGGTGATGATACAGTTGGCTATTGATGGAGAGCAGCTAGCTGAGATGGAGAAGGTGTTGCTTTAGTTCTTAGAGTCAGCTTTGTGTATAGACCTGCCATCTGATCTGATCGGTTCTCAGCGGCGGCTGATAGCTGGTACTGTTTCCTGATCAAGGTAGAGAGTTGCATGGCCTAGTATTGTTGATCAGTTTGGTGCCAACTTGGTGCCATGACTGTTGTAACTTATTGTTATTTATTGTGACGAATTGTGAAAAATATTTGGGGTGGTTCGCTATATATTTATTTAATAACAGTATGTTACGTCTGTGGTGGATATGACTTTTAATCCGATGGTCGAGCGTTCAAATCGCTCACGGCCCACCATCTAAATCAACCCCTTACATCGTTATGGTGTGAGGGGTTTTTTCTTGGGTCAACTTTGAAATGAGATAAGGGGTAATCCTGAATCTGGAGCAGCTTATACNAATGCAATGATCAGGGTGTTTAGCGTGGCTAAAATCAACTATCACTGCTGTTTGGGCTACTGCTTTTTAATGCGCTCATGGTCTTTGAGATACCAACTGTCTCCGTAATGGTTGTGAAGGTATAGCTGTGATTTTCTGGTATATCTATTTTTGTTACTGTTTTGTAATATATGATTGAGATGATGCCCCTTTCAAATATGCCGACAACAGAACCAATGCAATTTCCGCAGCAACAAGACAACAAGAAGATAATTGCTGAACAGGTTCGCCTGCTCTATGGTCAAGGCTATAGCATTCAGGTGCTTGGTCTGTTGACCAGTCTGATTGCTGTGTATCTGTTTTGGGGAGTGGTTGAGCATGCCGTTTTGACTACATGGTGTGGTGGACTTTGGATCTCTTATCTCATCAGAATGTATATGGGATACCGGTTTCGTAACCAAGAAATTGAGCTGGATGTTGCGTTAGTCTGGGGGTATGGCTATGTAGTGGGGGCATTTGTTACTGGGGTGATATGGGGTGGTTTGGCACTGCAATTTGATCCATCCTGGCCGGTCTCCAATCAAATAATGCTTTTTGTGCTCTATACTGGAATCACTGCAGGGGCTTTCAATACCCACTCCTACTTCTTTCCTGCTTTTCCTGCTTTTTACATACCTCCAGTAGCCACTTTAATGGTTATGATGGCACTGCAGTCAGCTACAGGCTTTCAATTGCTGTCTCTATTGATCCTGATTTATGCGCTGTTGATGTTCCTCTCCTCCAGAATATTTCATAGA
>DUYW01000154.1 GCA_013349825.1 Gammaproteobacteria bacterium
CATCCTTTTCGTTAAATAGTGGAACTATTCGCCTCAAATGATGACAAAATCTGTCTCAAATCAGCTTCCCCTCGCTACGACTTCTATTCTCGGACAAGCACCTAGGTGCCTGTCCGAGAATAGGGTGCCACCTAGATATAACCACGATTAGCAGAATAATTTGTAATCCATTCAACACACATAAAGGTATAATCCAAAAACAAAGTTGATCATAAACATGGATATAACAGTACGCTACCTTTTGCTATTACTCACAACTCTGATGAGCTTCAGTGCTCACGGAAAAGTGACTCATGTGACAATATACGCTGACAACGATTACCCCCCCTATAGTTACACCAGTGCCAATCAGCCGACCGGGATCTACACAGATATCCTGAAAAAAGCGTTTTCCCGGATGGAGAACTACCGGGTCAAAATTGTTCCTGTCCCATGGAAGCGCGGTCTCTCATACCTTCAGAATGGTAAAGGTTTTGCCATCTACCCCCCCTACTATCGGCCTCAACAACGTCCCTATATCGGTACCTACTCCACACCGATTCTGGAGGAGCGTGTTGTTGTCTTCTGTACAGAAGAGACGATGAAGGCGCAGCATCGACCCAGATGGCCCGAAGACTACTATGGGCTCAAAATCGGTACCAACTCAGGTTTTGAGCTTGGAGGCGATCAATTTGAGAAAGCGGTTCAACAGAATCTGATTCAGGTACAAAAAAGTGGTGGCAACCAAACCAATCTGATTAAACTGGGGTTGGGGCGCATCAACTGTTATATGAACGACCGGATCTCTATCCTTTTTGAGCTGAAGCAGTTAATCAACGAGGGTAAATACAGCCCTGGAAAAAAACATGCCCGATTTCTTGAGGGGGCAACTGTCACTGAAGAGCTGGGCTATCTTGGGTTCAGCAATCAGGATAACAACCTCTACCCATTCAAAGCTGATTTTATAAAACAATTCAATCAGATCATTGATAAGATGAAAGAACGTAATGAAATTCAGCCTGTCATTGACCGCTATACCTCGAACCCCCAACCCTGACTGATACGAAATCTATCTCATAAGACCCACCCCCTTTCCGAATGCAACGCTCTAGTCTCAAAAAACAGGTTTTATGGATTGTCGGAGGGCTAATCGGAGTTATTCTGGTACTGTCTATCTCCTATAATCTTTGGAGGACCAATGATATAAACCATCAATCTTTAGAGCAGCGCGGCAACCTATTATCCGATTTTATTGCTGGTGCGCTGCAGATCCCTCTCTGGAATGTCAACTTACATGCGGTTAATAACATTCTCGAAGTGGTTTCACATGACCCCGACTTTCATAGCGCCCAGATCGAAGATAAATCGGGCATGTCAATTACTGTTGGTTCGTCTCACTTTGACCCAACCAAGCAGATTCAATTTAAACGCACCATCTTTTATCAAGATGAAGGATCGGTTGTGAATGAGAGGATCGGGACTCTCACTCTCAACTTCTCTACACAACGTATCCATGAAGAGCTATACAAGAAAGGGACCAATGAAGTTATTCTATTGCTCGTATTGCTGATACTCAACTTGACAGTGATCTATTTTGGCTTGCGCCTGTTTACACACCCCATTGATAAACTGTCGAAAAATATGAAATCCTTTGCCAATGGCAATTACCATCTGGACGTTTATGGTATTAATCGCAAAGATGAGATTGGCATTATTGCTGAAGCTCTGGAGGTTTTACGTCTCAACTCTATTGATCGCGAAGAGATCAAACTTCAGCTGGAAACCTCTAACCAACTCCTTGAACACCGTGTCAACCAAAGAACCAAGGCACTGGCTCTTGAGGTTGAAGAACGTAAACAGGCCGAGCATCGTGCACTAGCTGCTGACCATGCAAAAAGTGTATTTTTAGCCAACATGAGCCATGAGATTCGGACCCCGATGAATGCCATTATCGGCCTCAGTTTTTTAGCACTGAAAGATGATCTCCCTTCTCACCAGAAAGATTATCTCTCCAAAATCGAAATCTCAGCACACTCTCTCCTGAAGATTATTAATGAGATTCTCGACTTCTCAAAAATTGAGGCCCACCAACTCAAGATAGAGAAGGTCTCATTCAGCCTGAATCAGGTTCTGGATCAACTCATCAACATCACTGCACTCAAGGCAACAGAAAAAGGGCTGGAGTTTCTGATTGAAATCGATCCAACACTCCCTGATTCACTTCACGGTGACCCGACACGGCTTCAACAGGTACTCATCAATCTAACCAACAATGCCGCCAAGTTCACCATGACAGGGAAGATCAGTCTGAAAATTGGGCGTCAAAAGATGGAGGATGGTTCTCTGGCAATCTGTTTCACACTAACCGATAGTGGCATTGGGATGAGTCAGGAACAGCTGCTATCACTATTCCAACCATTCTCTCAGGCTGACAGTTCAACAACCCGTAAATTTGGGGGTACCGGCCTCGGGCTGGCAATTTCCAAACAGCTTGTCGAGTTAATGGGAGGCAACATTGGTGTCGAAAGCCAGGTCAAACAAGGAGCAAGTTTCTATTTCACACTTCCACTGCTCAGTTCAGATCAATCTGCAGCACCAACACCCTCCCTTGAAGGCAGACATGTATTAGTTGTTGATGACAATGCCAGCGCCCGTGAGGTGATACAGAAGAGTCTGAGGCAATATGGAGTTGATGCTAAAACAGCCTCATCTGAGGCTGCTGCAACCACCCTGATCAAGCAGCAGAGTGATCAAGGAACACCTTTCCAGCTTATTTTATTAGATTGGCAGATAGACCACTCCGATAGTCTGCAAATGGTCTCCAATATTCAACAAGCTCACTCTACAGAGACAATTCCCTTTCTATTGATGGTTCCCATACATCTCCGGAGCGAAATTGAGGTACAGAGTCTGGATGCCAACCATCCAGTATTGATGAAGCCATTCACCCCGTCAAAATTACTGGAGGCTATTGCAAACACTATAGACCCGGAAGTTATCCACGCCTCACCTCCGTTACCCCCTGCCACGGGTGCTGAAAAATCGACTCAAGCCATAGACTACCTGCAAGGGATGGAGGTTCTTCTGGTCGAAGATAATCTAATTAATCAACAGGTTGCACGTGAGGTTCTAATCAGAGCGGGTATTGAGGTCAGTGTAGCAAACCATGGTGAAGAGGCCCTGCTCTTCATTCAGCAACATCACTATGATGCCGTCCTGATGGACATTCAGATGCCTGTCATGGATGGTTATGAGGCAACGCGCCAGATCCGCAAACAGTTCTTCCAGGCCGAACTTCCGATCATCGCAATGACGGCCAATGCACTGCCGGAAGATCGGGAACGAGCACTGGATGCCGGTATGAATGACCACATTGCAAAACCCATTGATGTCGCTGAACTCTACAAAAAACTATCTATCTGGAACAAAAAGGTAAATTATAGTCTCGCGCCACATCCAACCACGCCCGTCATGGATGAAGAGACCCGCTTACCGGATACTCTGCCAGGGCTGAACGTTGCTGAGGGGTTGCAACGGGTCATGGGTAACCAGGAGATCTACATCCAGATCCTCAACCACTTTACCACTGACAACCAGCACCTCATGGATACTCTTGAGCAGAAAATATCAGCTGGAGACCCCTCGGCCCTCAAACATGCCATCCATACACTCAAAGGTACTGCCGGTAACATCTCGGCCAACCAACTGGCTGATGAGGCCCGTTTAATTGAGTTACAAATTATTCAAGATGAAACACCATCAACCACGGATCTGGCACGACTCGAAGAGTGTTTGAATGAAACCATCAACTCAATCAACTTGATCATCGCTTCAGCTGACCCGATTGAACTTGACTCATCGGCTGATGTTTCCGTATCCACTCAAACAGAAGAGAAACAGCTACCCATCAACAATGACCTACTTCTCAGCCAGCTTCAACAACTGGATCAGCTGTTGCAATCACATGATCTCAGTGCAAAACAGATACTGCAACTGGCTTTGCCATCTCTGACCCAAAAGATTGATGCCAGTCAGATTGAATCACTCACTTTATCGATTGACCACCTCGATTTCAGCACAGCTCAACGACAATTAAACTCAATTCGAGGTGAGCTATGACTCCACAACTAAATGCTTCCATAGAGCGTGCCACAATTCTCCTGATCGATGATATTCCTTCCAATATCACCTTGCTGAGCACAATGCTCGGCCATCAACATCAAATTCTCTTTGCCACCAATGGTGTAGAGGGTATAGAGATTGCGCACCAGCAGCAGCCTGATCTTATATTGCTGGATATTGAAATGCCTGACATGGATGGCTATGAGGTGTGCCGCCAGCTGAAATCTTCCCCACAAACACAGGGCATTGCAATCATCTTTATCACTTCCCATACCGATACTGCGGAAGAGGAGCGGGGATTACAGTTAGGAGCCATTGACTATATCCACAAGCCCTTCTCGCCGCTGCTGGTTCAGTTACGCGTAAAGACCCAACTCACACTCAAACAACATAGAGACCAACTGGAAACCCAGATCAGAGAGACCATACTCATGTTTCAGGCCTCGGTTGCCTTAATTGAGCACTCTCTGGCCGGAGGAGAGACTCCGATCAATGAGATTATCCAGAAAATATCAAAGCGATCTAGAATACTTCTTGCTATACGTAGAGATGCCCAGGAATCACTCCAGCACCAGCAAACCGCTCAGGATGAAGGTAAAACAACCTCAACAGACGGAACGGAAAATTTTGTTTGGTGCGAGAAACTGTTGAATTCACTTACAGAAAAAGTAGCGTCTGGGTGTGACGATCTTGAGCAGACGCTGGATGAGGCTATTGTCGCTTTCCAGAATTTTGACCGCATTACCCAACAGCTTGAGCAGGTCGGGAAAAGCCTCTATGCCACAGCCCATATTGTTGGAGACCCGGCACTCAGTTCCAGTCCAGATGAGTGGAAGAAGATGCATGAACAGATCCGCTCCAGCTTTGCGATGGAAGATGCACAGATCCTCTTTGATTCTATTCTCAGCGGGGAAGATAAAGAGAAGGCCATGGAGAAAGCCGGGCTAGCCAAACAGAGTAGCAATGGGGGGTTTGAGGCATTTTAAAAGCATCTGACACTTACTTTTTTCTCTGTTGATGGGCAACATTATTCCTCAAATAGAGTGGTTGCACCTGTTCCGCACTCAATAGTGCCCCACGCCGCAGGTAGATTACCCCTAAAGAGGCTACAGCTGCAGCATGGGGCAGTGCCAGCGCATGGATGGCACTCAGTTGTCCCTGAAAACGTTGCTCCAGTGCCTCTTGATAACTGCCCCAGCCGCTCCCTACCCCCACCCACTCTCCAGAGACCTCGGCACACAAGGCAGGGGCTATAACCACCTCTTCACCCTGCAGAACCGGTTCACCATCTGCTTCAATCCGGTATGCTCCCCAATAGACCTCTCCCATCCTCGCATCAATCGCTGCCAAAACGGTCGAAGATTGATCCTGCTGAAATTGTGCGTAAGCAAGGGCAGCCAGTGATGAGACGGCCACAACGGGCAGATCGGCCCCATAAGCGAGCCCCTGCACCATCCCGGCAGTAATTCGCAATCCGGTAAAACTGCCTGGCCCGCGATCATAGGCGATTGCATCAAGCTCTTTGAGAGAACATCCCGCCTCAGATAACAGTTGATCAACCATCGGTAAAATTCGCTGTGTATGTCCTCTCGGTGTCTCTTCAAACTGCTCAACGACCTCACCCTCTATCCACAATGCGGCAGAACACCCCTCGGTTACCGTATCAATGGCCAAAATCTTCGACGGATTGTTCATTGTGATACCTCGGTTAGCTCTTCAATCCGCTCTTCAGCGACCGCAAAAAATTGCTCCACTGCTGTAACTTCCCGGCTCCTTGCCATATCTGGCAGACTGTTCAGGAAGGTGTGTCCATACCCCTTTTTTAACAGTCTCGGATCACACACCACAAAGACCCCTCGATCTTCAACGGAGCGGATCAACCGTCCTGCCCCCTGTCGTAAGGCGATCACCGCACGTGGCAGCTGTAGCTCCATAAAGGCATTTCTGCCGCTACTATTGAGTGCCTGAATACGCGCCTGCAGCACCGGATCACCGGGTGACGCAAAGGGAAATTTATCGATAATGACACAGGAGAGCGCCTCACCACGTACATCAACCCCCTCCCAGAAGCTGGATGCACCAAGCAATACCGCATTACCCAACTGTCGAAACCGTTCCAGTAACTGACTTCTGGGGGACTCCCCCTGTACCAATAATGGAAACTCTACCGCCCCATCTCTCAAATACTCTGCGGCTGCACGCAGCGCTTTATGGCTGGTAAAAAGCATAAAAGTTCGCCCTTGGCTGGCCTCAATCACCGGAACCATCTTTTCCATCATTTTCTCACCGTACTCTGGTGCATTAGGCTGTGGCAATCCTGTGGGGTGAAAAAAGAGTGCCTGTTTCTGAAAATCAAAGGGGCTGTCCCAACGAGCCGTTGTTGCCTCCTCAATTCCAAACTCTTGCAGAAAATGGTCAAACTGCCCATCCACGGTTAGTGTTGCCGAGGTGAAGAGCCAACCACACTTCCGCCCCTCCATATAACCTTGAAAGGTGTCACGAATTTCAAGAGGGGTATGGTGGATCGAGAAACCACTTTTATGAATCTCTGCCCAGTGAATCTGTCCGGGTGGTGCGGTGATAGTCAGCCGATGGTAACGATCCAGCAACTGCGCCCCTCGTTCAGCACAAGCAGAAAGCCCTTTGCCTCGCTCAGCAACCCCTTGCAACAGGGTCGTGAGGGTATTTATTGCAGTGGTTAACACCTCGGTTGCGCCACCTATTCCACTACGCCCCGTGAGTTGCTGCCACGTATAGCGACCTAACGGCCCATCCAGTGCCAAACGAAAATCTGCAACCCCCTTTTTGAGCTGATCAATCCCCTCCTGCAGAGGTTTATAGTCCGGGGCATCACTCAGGTACTCCGCCTGAGTGTCATCCGCCCACTCCAGCAGTTGACGATGACTGATACGCTCACCAAAAAAACTGGTGGCAACCTCAGCCAGTTGATGGGCCTCATCAAATACCACCGCATTGGCTCCGGGCAACAACTCTCCAAACCCCTCCTCTTTCAATGCCATATCGGCAAAAAATAGATGGTGATTCACTACAACCAAATCGGCCTCTTGTGCTCTGCGACGAGCATTGACCACATGACAGCGATCCCACTCACTACACTCCTGTCCCAGACAGTTATCCGCTGTTGAGGTCACTCGGGGCCACAACAGGTCCCCCTCTTCAACTCCACTCATCTCTGCAATATCACCAGTATCCGTCTCACTGGCCCAACGGCGGATTTTGGTAAATTTGGCCGATTCACGCCTGGAGTAGAAACGCCCCTGATCTTCAGTCAGTTCGAGCCGGTGTAGACAGAGGTAGTTAGAGCGCCCTTTTAACAGTGCGGTAACACTCCCCTGCTCCAACAGATCTCGTACCACCGGAAGATCTCGATGATAGAGTTGATCCTGAAGGTTTTTGGTACCGGTAGAGATAATAATACGTTTTCCCGAGAGCAGCGCTGGCAGCAGGTAGGCGTAAGTTTTTCCGGTTCCGGTACCCGCTTCTGCAACCAGGGTAGTGTATTGCTCAAAGGCTTCAGCCACTGCATCAGCCATCTCCATTTGGGGTTTACGTGGTTTAAACCCCTCAATCGATGCGGCAAACAGCCCCTGCTCTCCCAAAATACCGGAAGGAAGTGTTTCTATTGGAGATGCCTCACCTTCCATACCGGTTAACGTGCTTTTCTCCGGGCGGCGGCTGCCCCCTCATTATCACCAACGGCCTCTTTTGCGCGTGCAATCAGACTCCAGTTTTCCTGTCTCAATACCGAACCTGCCGAGACCAGACCATTGGAGCGACGCGCCAAGGTCACCGTCTCTTTGAAGGAGGATTGGTGAAACCGCACCTGTGCCAGATCGTGCCATAATCCGGCACGCTGTGGGTCGATTCGCAAGGCGCGCTCCAACAACCCCTCGGCCCGTTCGTAATTGCTTGCCTGCATCGCCCGCTCTATTTTCCTCACTAAACCTAATAACGGGTCAGCACGATCAGGCAAAACCTGTATTGGTGGCGGCTGAGAAGTTGCAGGCACCATCAGCTCACGCTCCATGGCCGCTGGCTCAGGTACTGTCACCTCAACCCACTCAATCTCTTCTGCCTGAGGTAACTCAACCCTTTTGATCACAGCGGGACGTGCCCTGGAGACCACCACGCTCGATGGTGGGGGTTTCTGCCGTTTCTGCCGTTTCTGCTCAATGACGGGTGGGTAGTAACCTCGCGAGTGATAGCTCTTGCTGGAGCGCTCTTCTATCGGCACCACAGCACTCTTGCCACACCCTATAATCGAGAGTGTAGCCATTAATAGTAACCCGTATCGAATACTTGTACTCCGACAACATTGTTTTGACCATCTCAGAACCTCGCTCTGAGTCCAGGACAAAGCGCTGTCATGCTGGCATAGCCACTCTATGTCAAATGGCTGTAACGCTGTATTGGGCTCGGAGCGAGGTTCCCTTTGGGTAAATCTGAATGGGGCCATCTGCTTCGTTATCCTCTCTTGAATTAACTACGGTTATCCTTAGATGACCTTGAATGCCCAATGGCATTCATAGTGTCAGTCCTGCG
>DUYW01000125.1 GCA_013349825.1 Gammaproteobacteria bacterium
TAACCGCTGAAAGCATCTAAGCGGGAAGCCTCACCCAAGATAAGATCTCCCTAGACTTTTAAAGTCTCTAAAGGTCCGTCGAAGACTACGACGTTGATAGGCAGGGTGTGGAAGCACAGCAATGTGTGAAGCTAACCTGTACTAATTAACCGTGAGGCTTGATCATATAACACCCAAATTATTTGGGTATCACATGATCGATATGAGTAACCCACAACTTTTTACAGTTTTTCCAAATTTGGTTATAGAGTCATATGACTCTATAACTATCAAAGATTGCTTAGTGACCATAGAGTCCTGGACCCACCTGATCCCATCTCGAACTCAGAAGTGAAACAGGTCATCGCCAATGGTAGTGTGGGGTCTCCCCATGTGAGAGTAGGACATTACTAGGCTTAAACTCAAAAACCCCGTTCAGTGATACTGGACGGGGTTTTTTCTTTTTTAATGAAATACCTTGTTCTGCCTCTTTAAGCTAGGTCCTGACCAACTAACAGCCACAGGCAGGTGTTGCAGGTGCGGGTAGATTGACCTCTAAGGTGCCAACCAATTCACTTAAGGAGCTGACCTGATAGTTTTCCATATAGGTAAGAATTCCATCATTGATACTTTTGCAGATCAATGGATCATTAAATAAGGCAGTTCCTACGCCTATTGTGGAAGCACCTGCGATGATAAACTCCAGTGCGTCTTCAGCAGAATTAATACCACCTTGCCCTATGATTGGAATATTGTGTTGTTTACATACTTGATATACTTGATGAACTTTTAATAGGGCAACCGGCTTGATCGCTGGCCCAGAGAGTCCCCCCTGATTATTGCCGATCACAGGACGGCGTTTGTGGATGTCGATAGACATCCCCATCAACGTGTTGATTACAGAAAAACTATCGGTCCCCGCATCAATACAGCGCGATGCGTTATGGGCAATGTCAGTCTGGTTTGGGGATAACTTTGTAATTAAAGGTTTGTTTGTTGCTTTACGACAAACTTCAACAACACGCGCCGAGACCTCAGGGTCATTGCCAAAAACTGCACCTCCCTCTTTTACATTGGGACAAGAGATATTGATTTCAATGGCATCTACTGGGGAATTATCAAAAAGCGCTGTGATCTCTCCATACTCTTCAATGCTTGACCCGGAAATGTTTGCAATAAAACGAGTCTCAGTAAAATCAAGAGTGGGAAGTATTTTATCAATCACATACCGTGCCCCCGGATTCTGCAAGCCGATTGAATTAATCATCCCTCCCGGAGTCTCAATGACTCGATGGGGCGTATTACCGAGTCGCGGCTCAAGTGTCGTTCCTTTCAAGCATATAGCACCAATATCCTGGTTTGAGTAGCCATTGATACGGGTGTACTCTTCACCAAAGCCTACACAGCCAGAGAGTAGTACAATCGGTGTCTGCATTTCGATACCACAAAATGCTACATTGAGGGATGGTTTTTCCATGATCTGGTTTTCCGTTGAAAATATGGAGTTATATTGAATATTGTTCTTTACGAACCTGAGATCGCACCCAATACGGGTAACATTATACGTCTTTGTGCCAATGCAGGTGCACAGCTTCACTTGATTCATCCGCTTGGATTTTCATTGGATGAGAAAAGATTACGCAGGGCAGGACTCGATTATAGAGAGTTTGTCTCAATAAAAGAGTATGTAAGCCTGGATGAGTGTTTAGCACAGTTTGACCCCCGCCGAATCTTCGCTGCAACTACCCATGCAAGTGGAGCACACTCTTCACCTTGCTATCAAATAGATGATGTATTTCTATTCGGACCAGAGAGCCGGGGTCTACCCGCTGCTGTGCGTGATAGTTTTCCACTAGCGCAGCGTATCCGAATACCGATGATGGCAGAGAGTCGTAGTTTGAATCTCTCGAATGCGGTTGCAATTGTGTTGTATGAGGCTTTACGTCAGACGGAATGGGGAGGGCTCGGTTAGTAGTCGATCAGTAATACTATATTGTTTGAGTATTAACTTTCTGGTTTACGGTTTCGTTGTAACAGTGTATTAACCGCTTCAGAGGGTGACTTTCCACGGTGTAACACCTGCGCAACCTGTTCTGTGATGGGCATCTCAATTCCAAGCTGATCGGCCATTTCAGATACATCACGCGCGGCCTCGACCCCCTCAACGACTTGGCCAATATCATCAAGAGCCTTTTGCAGCGGATGACCGCGACCGATTGCCAACCCTAAACGACGATTTCTAGACTGGTTATCAGTACAGGTCAGCACCAAATCACCCAGCCCACTCAGCCCCATAAAAGTCTCTTGTCTTCCATTGAGCCGTATCCCCAACTTCATCTGCTCATGGAGTCCACGAGTCATCAGTGCTGCACGTGTATTGGCACCAAAACCAAGTCCATCGGCAATACCTGCAGCTATTGCAAGAATATTCTTTGTGGTTCCACCCACTTCAACGCCAGCCAGATCGTTGCTGGTGTAACAACGAAATATCTCACTATGAAATAACTCTGCTACAGCATGTGCCTGTTGATGATCATTAGAGGCTACAGTAACAGCTGTTGGTAGCCCTTTTGCAACCTCCAGAGCAAAAGTGGGTCCGGAGAGCAGTGCTTTTGGATGTGTTTCTCCAAGCTCTTCTTCAACAACCTGGTGAAGTAATTTGTGAGAGACCTGTTCAACACCCTTAGTCGCCCAGATTAGTGTGGAGTCATCCTCTATTACTGCTTTGATCTGCTGCAGAAGATTGCGAAAAACTGCACTGGGAACTGCAAGCAGAATCTTTTCAGCCCCTTCTACTGTTGAGTGGATATCGGTATCAGTACGGAGTGATTCGGGGAGTAAAAATCCGGGAAGATATTGTCGGTTTTCTCGTAGTGATTCAATTTCAGTTATATGCGCTGGGCGATGTCCCCACAGTGAGACCTTGTGACCGTTGCGGGCCAGTTGGATTGCCAAAGCGGTGCCCCATGAACCGGCCCCCAGCACAGCAACCTTCTGTGGAGCATTATTAACGACTGGTGGTTGTTGAATCAGTGTTGCGTCTCCGTGCTGGTTGCATCATCACTCTGAGCCTGTTTCTGTAAGTTTTGAGCATAGAGCGCATCAAAATTGATTGGGGCAAGCAATAGAGGAGGAAATCCGCCTTTGGTTGTGAGATCAGAAACAGCTTCGCGTGCATACGGGAATAGGATATTGGGGGCATAAGCGCCTAATAGCTGTCCCATTGCCCCCTCTTCAAAACCGGAAACAGTGAAGATCCCTGCTTGTTGAACTTCAACCAGAAAAGCTGTTTCATTATTGACAGTAATCGTTGTGGTTAGACTCAATACAACTTCAAATACATTTTCACCAATCTTTGTGTGTTGTGTACCTATCTGAAGATTGGTCTCGGGCTCCCATTTTTCTTGAAAAATTGCAGGAGATTGAGGAGATTCATAAGAGACGTCTTTCAGGTAGATCTTTTGGATATCAAAAGTCTGACTAGGAGTTTCACTGTTGTTCTCATCGCTCATAAAGGGTTACTCAGTTAGTAGGTTGTAATATCGACACTGTTATTAGTGAAAAAGTGGTGTCATGAAAATTTTCTGATCCATTGGATTAGCTGTGGAAGAGCCATCGCCCCGGCTTGGCGCCCGATCTCACGTCCATGTTTAAAGATCGCAACAGTAGGGATACTCTGGATGTTGTATTGTGCGGAGAGCGTCTGATGCTGTTCTGTATTGACCTTTGCGAGCCGATAGAGGGGTTGTAGCTGCTTTGCGGCCTGGTTGAAAACAGGGGCCATCATCTTGCAGGGGCCACACCAACTGGCCCAGAAATCAACCACAACCGGAATATCATTTTTAGAGATATGGCGCAGAAAATTGCTGCTGGAAAGTTCCAGAGGTTGATCGTTGAAGAGAGTGTCATGACACTTTCCACACTGCCCGCCATCATTCAGTTTTGTAGCAGGAAGACGATTGATGCTGTCACAATGTGGGCAGACGATATGTAATGCATCAGCCATAACTCTGGCTCAGGCCTCAAGTAGCGGGTCCAACTCACCTGCAGCATTGAGTGCGGAGAGATCATCAAACCCTCCAACATGGTAGTCACCTATAAAAATTTGAGGGACTGTTTTACGCTTGCTGCGTAGCTCCATCTGTGACCATGCCTCAGCATCACCATCAATAAAAATTTTAGTATATTCCACGCCCTTGCGTTCCAGTAAGGCTTCAGCCATGCGGCAATAGGGACAGGTTTGTGTGCAATAGACTTCAATTTTGGGCATCGTGGTTTAACCTCCAAATGTTATATGGGCTATTTATAGGTGACAGGCAGTCCTGCACTTTTCCATGAAAGAATTCCGCCTTTTAAGTTATAGACCTGTTCAAACCCCTTTTTCTTCATCTGTGAACAGGCAACACCAGAACGTGACCCTGAACGGCAAATTACGATGACTGGCTGAGATCGATGAGTCTCAAGGGAGTCTAACTTCTCCTTGAGTTGGCTGAGCGGAATATGAGAGGCGCGTTCAACTTTCCCGTCTTTGGCAAATTCATCCTGAGTACGGACATCCAGAAGTAGTGCCTGGTCATTGTTAAGAATGCGCACAGCAGATTCTGCGGAGATTGATTCAAAGCCACGCAGACGGTCTCCAAAAACATTGAAGATCAGCATGGCGAGGGTGATCAGAAATGCAGTAACCAACTCCCAGTGGTTAACAGTAAAGGTGGATAGCTCTTGCATCAGCAGTATTGTTACCAATCAGGGTTATGAATTGTTGCTATCTTCAGCAGACCAGTTGCAGGGCTTGCCAATACTCATAGCGGTGAGAATCTTTTCAGGTAGACAGAATTTTGTAAAACCGCTCTGGAACAGGTTCAGGCCTACAAAGGCGGTAAACCAGAGCCAGTTGCTGTGGTGAAAAATGGGGCTTCCATCCGCTCCCAGCCCGAGAGAGAGCAGTACAAAAAAACCAGCCATAATGCGAAGAATCTGTTCTCTAGTCATCAATCTACCTTTTGTTGTTTTGTTTTTTGCTGGGTTAACAGATACAAGGCTCAAGCCTTATCCAGCCAGCTATTATAGCTGGAGAGTTCGCAGCCGAATAGCCATAGACAGCGATTAACAGCGACAGAAAACCTCTTTCATCATCCCGATCAATTTCAACGTACGATTATCTCCCACCATGTAGAAAACACGGTTGGCCTCTTTGTAAGAGTCGAGGATGCCACGGTCGCGTAGTGTAGAGAGATGTTGCGAGATATTGCTTTGCGAAGTACCTACGGCATCCACAATTTGCTGAACACTCAGCTCCTTGTTTCCCAGAACACAAAGAATTTTGAGGCGAAGAGGGTGAGACATGGCCTTGAGAGAGCGTGAAGCACGATCAATATCCTCATCATTCCCCAGTAAACCATCGGTGTCGTCACAGCCGCTACTCTCCATTGTTGCAGATTCACTCATGATTCTGATTTTCCTCTATCCTTGAGTTGTAAATTAAGCTTCTGCAAGTATAGATCATTCATCAATGGATGAAGTGGCTATATCCTTGGAGAGACCCCATTTTTTGTTTACATCTTATTAGAGGGACATTATATAATATTGTGATCAATGTCCACATCGAGATGCATCAAATTCTTATGAGTGTCAAACGAGGTCCAGCAGTTCTCTGTATTTTGGATGGTTGGGGGTATCGTGAATCCCCAGACTGTAATGCAATTGCCGCAGCAAAAACCCCCGTGTGGGATCAGTTGTGGGCTGAAAAGCCACGTACCTTGATCGTGACCCATGGGGCAGAGGTAGGGCTGCCAGCAGACCAAATGGGAAACTCTGAAGTAGGGCATCTCAATCTGGGGGCGGGGCGCGTCGTCTATCAAGAGTACACGCGTATTTGTCGCTCTATACGCACCCACTCGTTCTACTCCAACCAGACACTGGTTGACCCCATTGACCAGGCGATCCGTGAAGACAAGGCAATTCATGTGTTGGGGTTACTCTCGCCCGGAGGAGTGCATAGTCACGAAGAGCATATCCACTCTATTGTGCGTATGGCTGCAGACCGGGGGGCCAGAAAAATCTACCTGCATGCTTTTTTAGATGGACGGGATACCCCGCCGAGAAGCGCCACTCCATCGCTTGAGATGATGGAGACAGTTTTTCGTGAGTGCGGTGTAGGAAAGTTTGCCTCAATCGTCGGGCGTTACTACTCAATGGATCGAGATCGTCGTTGGAAGCGGGTAGAGGCCTCTTATCGGGCAATGGTAGAGGGTGTTGCCATCCACAGTGCTCCCACAGCACTGAAAGCACTGGAGCAAGCCTATGCGCGGGGGGAGAGTGATGAGTTTGTAGATGCCACAATTGTGGTCGCAGAAGGAGAGACACCTGCGCGGATGGAGGATGGCGATGTTGTGCTGCTGATGAACTACCGCTCTGATCGAGCACGTCAATTGACAGAAGCATTGATCATGGATGACTTTCATGGCTTTGACCGTAATGTGTGGCCTGTGCTGGGTTCAGTGACCTCACTGACAGAGTACAAGAGAGGGTATAACATCCCTGTCGCCTTTCCACCAGATCGTCTCAACAACGTTTTTGGTGAGTACATCTCAAAGTTTGGTCTACATCAGCTCAGAATTGCAGAGACTGAGAAATATGCACATATCACCTTCTTCTTTAATGGTGGCCGGGAAGAGCCCTTTCCATTCGAGGAGCGGTTGTTAATCTGTTCTCCTGATGTGCAGACTTATGACCTGCAACCGGAGATGAGCGCATATGAGGTGACCTCCAGGCTGGTGGATGAAATACGCTCTGGAGAATACGATGTCATAATCTGTAATTTGGCAAATTCAGATATGGTTGGTCACACTGGTAAACTGGATGCAGCGATTAAGGCGGTTGAGACGCTAGATCACTGTATTGAAAAAGTGGTTACTGCAGTACAAGAGGTCAATGGCGACCTGTTGCTTACCGCAGATCATGGTAACAGTGAAACAATGTGTGATCGTGAAACGGGGCAGCCACACACCGCACATACCATGAACCCCGTACCACTGATCTACGTGGGTAAGGGGATTGAAATTGATTCGCTTCACCCTGGAGCACTGTCAGATATTGCACCTACACTGCTACATATCATGGGGATCGAAAAGCCGACAGAGATGACAGGGCAGAGCTTGATTGACGAAGTGAAGTAGGTAGGCTTACTGTGTTGTTATCACAATAAATTGAACCAGCGGTAGGGTAGAATCAGCCTTCAGGTTTATTCTGAGGGTGAGGACACTTATGGCTCAGTGTGAGTAATGATTTTCACGGTAAATGGATAATAAACTTGATTATTAGATATTTATGGAGTCACTTACATTCATTTCAATCACCAGCACCTTTGTTAATCAATAGAATAAATTTCTTGATATAGATTGCCTTGATTGGATTGGGGGGAGCAGTGAGCAGCATGTTACGGAAGATACTGAGACGGCCTGTAAACAGGCTCATTCAGAAGTGTAGTTCGATGAAATTGCGCTTAGTGCGTACTTGTGATGTTCTTTAGCGGAAAGCAGTGTTCGATTGCCTGAAAGTCACGATCCTTACTCAGTAGCTCATGGTTGTCACGTAGGCATAAGGCCGCAATAAGACAGTCTATAGTAGAGCGTATAGTTTTTCCTTTGCTGCGGCAGGTACGATAAATCTCGGCAGCCTGTTTGTAATCATCCAAAGTCAGCTCTTGTGGTTGTTCGAATGCGGTTAGAAGTTCAGCAACTCTTTCAGCCTCCTTGTTATTGGAGAGCCCCAGAAGAATTTCTGTGATCACGATGCCCGGCAAATGAATCGGTTCATTGTCAGCAATTGCACTTCTGAGGCGTTCGGCCTGCCAACTGGGATTGCAGTTGAAGTAGTCAATCCAGACGCTGGTATCAACAACCATCCTTCAGTTCCGGTCTTGCCGTAGCTGTTTCAGATTACCTTGCCAATGAATTTTGCCTTCTATTGCTAACAGCTCTTCACGTTTCAGTTGGTTGGCGTAGGCGGCCAGTGCACTATTCACGGCCTCTTTTTTTGTGTTGAAGTGTCCTAAAGATATTACCTGTTCGAGCAGATCATCTTGTAGCTCAATATGTGTTCTCATCGTATTAAAATCCTTTTTCAGTCCCATTTTATGGAGTATTCTATGGGACTTATTATAGGGTTTTATTGGGTGATTACAATGTTAGTGTGCTGCATGTGTAGCTTCGATGATGTCTGAGATTGACTTTTTTCGGCAAGAGAACCAACAGCTGCGAGAGCTACTAAGGCGGCATGGAATTGATGACTCAGAACAACAGAAATAGCAGCAGAAGCATGATACAGAAGACTTTTCTGATTACAAAGAGACACTAACAACACAGCAGAAAATTGAGCTGTTCCGAGAGTTGTTCCGTGGAAGAGAGGATCTGTTTCCTGCCCGTTGGGAGAGTAACAGTGGTAGAGCAGGTTACTCTCCAGCTTGTAGTAATGACTGGAAGCAAGGGGTGTGTGGAAAGCCAAAAATCAAATGCGGTGAGTGCAGCAACAGGGTATCTCTACCACTTACCGACAAAGTGATCTATAGACATCTTTTCTTGCAATTGACTTTGATAAAGAGAGCTGGCGAGAGGATGTTCAATCCATGGTTGCAACTTGTAGGCAATTCCAGATA
>DUYW01000240.1 GCA_013349825.1 Gammaproteobacteria bacterium
ATAAACATACCAAATTCTTCACACTTTCACAACAATAGTGTACTATCTTAAAAATATCCCACAGGAATAGAATCCTTTTAAATTAAATCAGGAATACCCATTATGCCAGTAGATTCATTCCACCCTGAATTCTCTCTTCATTCTAAACAAGTGAAGCGGTGCCGCGACTGTTACTCTGGCAGTGATTCGATTAAGTCGGCGGGTGCTGTATACCTTCCGAGACTTCAGAAGCAGGAAGACACAGATTACAGTGCGTATTTAGATCGGAGTTTGTTTTACGGAGCGACTGGTAGGACTGTAACCGCACTGACTGGGGTTGTGACTTACAAGAAGCCGATATACAAGAGTTCTGGAGAGACGATTCCTCCGTCGGAGCTTCCTGAGAATGTAGATCAGTTGGTTGAATCAACTGTGCGAAACATTTTGATAGCTGGAAGACATATATTACTGGTGGATTATGATGACAGGAAGGGAACCACAAAGATTGTAGAGTATCCCAGTGAGGCACTGATTAACTGGTTTGACGGTGTTATGGTGTTGAAGGAGACTGTGGTTGTTGCTGGTAGGGATGAGTTTGACCTTACTGAAGAGACACGTTATCGGGTTCTCGCATTGATTGAGAATGAGTACACTGTATCTGTATATAATGAGGAGGGGGATTTAATTGAGTCGTACACTCCTGTAGTCAGAGGTAAGCCCCTTGATTTCATTCCCGCAATCGTAATGACTACAGCGGGTATATCGTGTACTCCACAGAAGCCACCTGTACTCGACTTGGTGGATGTAAACCTATCCCACTACCGCAGTTCAGCGGATTTAGAGCATGGTCGCCACTTTACAGCACTACCTACCCCTTGGGTGTCAGGAGTTTCGGGTCAAAGTGATCAGGAATTGTATATTGGTACAACTTCGGCATGGATTCTTCCAGATCCACAGTCGAGAGCTGGCTTTCTTGAGTTTCAGGGGCAGGGTTTAGGGTCTTTGGAGAACGCATTAAAGAATAAAGAGTCAATGATGAGTTCGTTGTCGGCAAGATTGTTCGAGAAGGACAGTCGTGTAAGTGAGTCGGCAGAGACTATGCAGACTCGACAGAATAATGAGTCAGGTATTTTGTCTAATATCGCCAGGGTTGCGGAATACGGTGTTAGTCGGGCGTTGAGTATTAGTCTCACATGGCAGAATGAACCGGCTATCTCTAAGGACGTAATTACTGTTGAGCTGAGTCGTGATTACATGCGTACTCCACTCGGTCACAGTGACATTAAGGCTCTTATCGAGGCTTATCAAGCTGATATGATTTCGATGGACACTTTTTTATATAATATGGAACAAGGCGAGAAACTTCCACCTGATGTTACAGTGGAAGACGAGATGAGTCGTCTAAACACAGATTCAACAACAACACAGGAGAAATAACCTATGTCATTACAATTCAATGTCAGTGATATTGATTCAGTTCCAGAGGAACATCGCGCTCTTTATTCTGAAGTAGAGTCTGGAGGTTTTCAGCTTCAGGTGGAAGGGGCAACATCCAAAGAGAAACTTAACGAGTTCCGTCAGAACAATGTAAAACTGATGAAGGACTTGGAGGGCTTTAAGAAGTTCGATGGAGTTGATTTGGATGAGTATGAGGCTCTTAAAGAAGAGTCACAGAATATTAAGGACAAGAAGTTATTGGACTCTGGAAAGGTGGATGAACTGGTCGAGAACCGAGTATCCTCCATGAAGGGTGAGTATGATAAACAGATTGATGACCTGACAGGCAAGAACAATTCATTACATGGGCGGCTGGAAGGGTTGATTATTGATGGGGCGGCAAAGGACGCGGCTGTAGCGGCTGGAGTAGCGGCTTCGGCAATCGAAGATGTCATGTATCGTGTTCGTAATACGTTCACCCTCAGTGAAGATAAGGCTATTCCGTCAGATCGGGATGGTAATGTGATGTACGGAGTGGATGGAGTTACCCCGTTGAGTATTGCTGATTGGGTGAAGGATCTAAGTAAGACGGCCCCCCATCTTTTCGCTAAATCAAGTGGGAGCAACACTCCTGATGAAACCTCTGGTGGCGGCGCTAACTCAATTACTCGTGCAGAGTTTGATGCGATGGGTGCAGTTGCTAGAATGTCGTTCGCTAAGAAGGGCGGCAAGGTGGTTGACTCATAATACTCTAAAGTCCNCTNTTTNTACCGAGTAGAATTCTATTTTTACTAGGTAGAATTCTATTTTTACCGAGTAGAATTCTATTTTTACTAGGTAGAATTCTATTTTTACCAAGTAGAGTAGGGAAAGGGGAAATAATAGTTGACAATTATACTCATGCAGATATGATTTAAGAAACAGGTTAACAGCGTTGGCCTTTTGATTTTAGTTCCGGTGGAACCCAATTTTGTTTTAACGGGGTTTTTACCCGAACTTTAATTAAAAGGAATATTAGAATGGCTAACGTACTAACTAATCTGGCGAATGACATCATGATCGCTGCTGACCAGGTGGGCCGTGAGGCAGTAGGCTTCATCCCTTCAGTAACGATCAACTCTGGTTCAGAGGAAGCAGCTCAGGGCGATACAGTTCGCTCTTTCGTGACTCCAGCAGCAACTGTTAACACTTCAGCGACTCCATCTATGACCATCCCTGAAGGTGATGATCAGACTGTCACTACCAAGACTATGGCTCTGGACCAGATCGCCAGTGTTCGTATCCCTTGGACTGGTGAAGACATTAAGCACGTCAATAACGGTTCTGGTTTTGAGACTGTTTATGGTGATCAGATCAAGCAAGCGATGAAGGGGATCACTAACTCCATCGAGTCTCACATTGCTACTATTGCTTATCAGGGTGCATCACGAGCTGTCGGTACTGCTGGTACTACTCCTTTCAGCTCCAACCATGACACTGTGGCTGAAGCACGTCAGATCATCTTTGATAACGGTATTCCTGTAGACGACAATCGCCTCTCATTGATCCTGAACAGTAACGCGGGTACAAACTTGCGGAACTTGGCAGTTCTCCAGAAGGCTAATGAGTCCGGCAATGACAGTCTACTTCGTCAGGGTACTTTGCTGGATCTTCAGGGCGCAATGGTCAAGGAGTCAGGTCAGGTTGTATCTCATACCAAGGGTACTGGTGCTAGCTACATCGTTAATGACGCTTCAAGTGCGATTGGTGATACCACTATTGCTACTGATACAGGTTCTGGCACAATTTTGGCTGGTGATATCGTCACTTTCAATGCTGATACCACTAACAAGTACGTTGTTAATACTGCGTTGAGTGGCGGTTCCTTTGTGATTGGTGATACTGGTCTGCGTCAGGCGGCTGTAGATAATGAGGCTATCACTGTTGGCAACAGCTTCGCGGCAAATGTCATGCTTCACCAGTCTGGTGTTGAGCTTGCTATGCGTCCTTTGGCTAAACCTGCTGGTGGTGACGCTGCTGTTGACGTTATGACAGTTGAAGATCCGTTCTCCGGTCTGGTTTATCAGATCAGCTTCTACAAAGGCTACAACAAAGCAATGATTGATATTACTGTTCTGTATAAGGCGAAAGTCTGGAATAGCGATGCAATCAGTCTGTTAATTGGCTAAATCCTTCGGTGCATTTCCCCCTCTTCGGAGGGGGTTTTTTAAGGAATTGTTATGTTGGGAATTGAAAAACCAGTTGTAGAAAGCAAACCTACTGCCAAAAAGAAGGCAGTGGTAAAATCAAAGCTCGTTCGCATGGTTAAAGGCGAGTTGAGTGCGGATGTACATCCTGATGAGGTTGAGAACTTCAAGCTGGGTGATTGGGTTGTGCAGAAATGAGCAGTGGAAGCCTCCATATAGACGAAGAAGAGATTGAAGAGCTACCAACCATGAAGTCTTCCGTGAAGGCGCGTAAGTCAGTTATCACAATGAAACGTGGTAGTCAGACTATGAAAGTTAGCGCTGACGACATAGACGAGAAGTTAAAAGATGGGTGGATTGAATTGGAGCGCAAATAGATGTCCCTTGACGCAACTATAGGTGGAGCTTCCAGTGACAGCTATATCACTGTAGCTGCTTCAGATACCTATCATTCTAACCACTTGTACGCTACAGCATGGACTGGAGCATCGACTGATGATAAAGAGAAAGCACTCAAGATGGCGACTCGCATTCTTGATGAAAGGCTTTCTTGGATTGGAGACAAGCATACAGAAGCACAGGCTTTACGTTGGCCCAGATCTTCTGTACGTGATAAGGATGGATACTCGGTAGCGACAACTGAAATCCCGACAGACATTACTAACGCTACTGCTGAATTCGCTCGACATTTAATTAGCTCTGATCTGACTGCTGCTTCAGAAGGCAAGGGGATTGGTGCGATTAAGGCTGACAAGATAAATGTTAAGTTCAATGCAGGAGATAGACTGGATGTGTTGCCAGAGATCGTCCGTGAGATGATTGGTCATTGGGGCGCATTATCTACGGGACGTGGCGGTATTGGGGTTGCTAGAGTAATACGATGAGTCTTTTAACTACTGTCCAGTCAGCGGTACAGGCAGCCAAGGATGCAACGGTATCCTTATGGCAGTCTATCACCTATAAGGATCAGAGTTCAGCGACATACAACACGTCTACTGGGGCGGTAACTCAGACTGCCACGGACTATTCAGTAAAGGCTTTAATTACAAAGTATGATCAGGAAGATATAGCTGACCATATTCTTGCAACTGATTTAAAAGCAATGCTTCTCGTGGATGAATTAACCCCAACTCCTTCAAAAGATGATACAGTTGTTTACAATTCTGTAGAGTATAGTATTGTTGATTTTCAGCAGGACGTATCTCAGTCACTTTGGTATTTGCAGTTACGATGATTAAGTTCACCACATCAATCAAAAAGATCAACGAGAGTATAAAGAGGGATGCTCACGCTCAGATCAAAGATATTGCGAATGATTTGTTTCGCCGTATTGTGACACGTAATCCTGTAGATACAGGCTTTTCGTCTAGCAATTGGAATATTGGTTATGCTGCGAACTTTAAAACGAGAGGGTCTAAGAAAAGTCCTCCACAGATTGTAAATAAGTTACAGAACACGAAAAAGATACCGTCTAATATGAAATCAATTCATATTAGTAATGGTGTGAATTATATTGAGTATCTTGAGCAAGGTACAGCAACTCAAGCACCAAGACAATTTGTTGCATTGTCTGTAGCGGAAATAAGGGCCAAGCATGGGTCTTGAAGCTGACAGACAGACGATAGAAACTCTATTGAGTAACAATTGGGTTACTACAGATATAGCGTGGGATGGTGTAGACTATACGCCAGTGGCAGGAACGTCTTGGATTAGTTTGACTATCCTGTCTGGAGAAGATCAGTCCTCAACGATGACCAAATATAATCAAATTGGTTTATTGGTGATTCAGATCTTCACACCAGAACATACCGGATCAGCAACAGCCAGAGGGTACGCTGATACACTGTCTGGTATTTTCCGTAATGCGGTGCAAAGCGGGATTAACTTTAAGTTGCCGACTACCACAAGGGTTGGCATTAGTAACGGTTGGTATCAGATGAATGTTTCTGTGCCTTACCATAGGTTATCAAGTTTGTAATTACGGAGAAATAAGATGGCACAGATTCAAGGTAGCGAAGGGTCAATCACTTTTGCATCGGGCGCGGCTGGAGAGCTTCGCAGTTTTTCAATTGATATGTCTGCTGAAACATATCAAACGACATTTCCAACAATGAATACTCCAGCTCCAGCATTAACTTATGCTGCTGGATCTACTTCATGGAGTGGTTCTGCTGATATTTATTATGATACAGCAGACGCAGGTTTTGGATTTGCTCAAATAGATGATGCCTCCCTGAACTGGGAAGGTGTTTCGGGTACGTTGGTAGCTGTTCTTGACGACAGCACCACTGATGGTCAGGTTTCTGGTACAGTGATTATTACTGGAGTATCTATTTCTTCAGCTCATGATGGAGTTGTTGAAGCTACAGTTTCCTTCCAGGGATCTGGTGAACTTGCATTTGTTGTAGCGGCTTAATTAGGAGAATTGAATGAGTGTATTGGATAACATGACGGCCCATTTTTCCGCAAAGGAGATCAATTCTATTGATGTTCCAGAGTGGGGGGATGATGAGAATCCTTTGAAGATTTACTATAAGCCTTTCACATTGGCAGAGCAAAAGAAGCTCTATGCGATGGCAAAGGATGACAATATCGAAATGTTAGCCTATACACTCATTCTTAAAGCTCTGGATAGCGAAGGCGACAAGCTATTTACCATGGGCGACAAGTTCGCCTTGATGAATAAGGTAGATCCTTATATACTTGCAAAAGTAGCTGGAAAGATCACTGAGTCAGATGACATAGATGATCACTTGGGAAACTAAAGGCCGACTCAGGACGATATTTTGTTTTGCAGTTGGCTGAACACTTACACAAGTCCACCAGTGAGATTGAACAGTGGTCAATCAGTGAATTAAACGAGTGGGTGGCATATTTTCAGTTGAAGGCAGAGTCTTCAGATAAGTAGGAGACTATTGTGGCAACTGAAGTCGGTATTGATGTAGAGATTGAGATTGGGAAGGCTCTCAGCAATCTCAATAAACTTCTGTCTGGTGTTAAAAAGATAGAGGCAGTTGGTAAAAAGTCTATCGGTGAAGGCATCGATAAGCCATTCAAGAATGCTGAGACCGCAATTGCCAGTGCAAGGCGACAGGCGTTCACATTCGCTGCATCTGCGCGAAGAATTGGTGAGGGAGGGAAGAAGTCTGCTACTCATGTAATCGCTGCTTATAACAAGCTATCTAATGAGTTAAACAGGTCTGACGTTACTGCGAAACAAGCTCGTAGGGCGATGGATGCCTTCAAGGACTCAATGGCTACTGGACGGATTTCTGCTGCTGATTTCCGGAAAGCTCTTGTAGACAAAAACAAGGCTCTCAAAACATCTGTTAATACTGCGAAACAAGCTCGTAGGTCGATGGGTGCCTTCAAGGACTCAATGGTTGCTGGACGGACTTCTGCTGTTGATTTACGGAAAGCTCTTGCAGATAAAAACAAGGCTCTCAAAACAGCTGTTAAAGGTCAAGAGAAGCTAGGGAAGACTGTTCGCAAGAACCAAACTATCTTCACTAAGATGTCATCCGTAATGGCGGCCTATCAGGGGCCGCTCGGCCCTATCGCTGGACGTATTCGCTCTTTAGGCACAGCAATTAATCAAACTGGCCTAGGGATGGTCGGATTTATAGCCGCCGCCGTTGCTATGGCTGATGGTTTGCGTAGATTGATTATCTTTAGTGTACGTACTGCTATCAAGTTCGAGGCAATGTTCCAGACGCTGAAGTTCGCTTCCGATGGCTTGACTGATTTTGCGTCAAACTCAGCATTCGTGATCTCCACCACGAGAAAACTAGGTATCAACCTTGAAGCCTCAGTCAGTGGATTTGCCAAACTATCTGCTGCTACCAAAGGGACAGCCCTACAAGGAAAGGAGACACGTAAAGTATTTTTAGCCGTATCTAGTGCAGCAGCAACTCTACGTCTCTCAGCGGCTGATACAGACGGCGTTATGAGAGCGCTAACCCAGATGATCAGTAAGGGCAAGGTGTCTGCTGAAGAGCTGCGAGGACAGCTTGGCGAGCGGCTTCCTGGAGCATTCAAGATAGCTTCTGATGCAATGGGAGTAACTACTGCCGAGTTAAGCAAGATGCTTGAGACTGGCGAGGTAATTACAGAAGACTTTTTACCTAGATTCTCAGCAGCGATGCAGGAGCATTTCGCGGGTGGAGCTGAATCGGCGGCTGATACTGCTAGTGCTGCAATAGAAAGGCTCCGTACTAATATTAATCTTCTTGGTGAGAGGCTTGGTGATAAGTTATTGGAATTCAATCTACCTGCTATTAAAAACCTTAATGATATAGTTAGAGCATTAAACGAGATTATAGGCGCTGAAGGGACAATTAAAAGTCAATTGGCGAAATTGGACGCACCAATAATTGTTCCAGAAGATATTGAAGATGCTCCGAGAAAAGTAATCGCAGCTTACAAAAAAATGGAGAGGGCTAAACGTAGAGTCCTGAAGGATCAACTTACTAAAAACGGGAAGGTGTCTGTTCCCGCAGGAATAAATCTTGAAGCCGCAACATCTCTCTATGAGAAACGATTTAAGAAGTTTAAGAAGATTAGAGATGAAGAGGATAAGGAGTTTCTAGGTACTGAAGCGATGATAATACGTGGCAATAAAGCTATCGGCGCACGTCAAGAGATTGAACAGGAAGTTGCTGATAGTGTCGCTGCTCGCATGAATGCGGAGATGAGGAATGAAGACAGACTGGCAGATAAGGCAGAGACGGCAATTGAGAACATTAAGAAGAGAGCCAGGGCTACGGAGCTAGGGAATAACGCGCTCTCTAAGTACACTGACGCTATCAAGAAATTGAACGAAGAAAAGCCGTATCTAACAGAGGAAGCATATCTGAATCAGCTATTCAAAATACAGAATGCGTATGAGGATATGGTGAATCCGATTGAAGAGGCTTCCGATAAAGCGAAATCCGCATGGCAAGATGCCATGGAAGGCATGAAAGATTCAACTTCAGACGCTATTACTGATGCTATTATGCAGTTTAGATCTCTTGGGGATGTAGCTAAAAGT
>DUYW01000189.1 GCA_013349825.1 Gammaproteobacteria bacterium
CGAGGGGAAGCTGGTTTGAGACAGATTTTGTCATCTTTTGAGGCGAATAGTTCCACTATTTAACGAAAAGGATGGGGAAATATGGCCAAATTCAGTTTTTCTGCAGTAGATTCTCTATTCTCGGACAAGCTCCTAGACGCCCCTTTCGTCCCCGTTTTGAGGATATGCGGTTGGTCTCCGACCACGCGCTACTGTTTACCCGAATCCACCTGTGAGGGGTTGAACACCTTGATATAGGGGTAATCATTGCTGATCCCGAGAATCTCCCCCTCTGGGCGGATAATGGTCACAGCAGCGGCCGGATGTTGTTTATTGCCCAGTTTTCTCCGGGTGTTGCGATTGAGTGTGGTGTCACACTCGACGTTGAGCAACCCCTTGCGCAGCATCAGCCGTTGACCATGCCGCAGATTACGGTGACCGTGGATCAGCGCACGTACCCCGGTTCTTTGTACCCACTTGATGCCGTTGCGGGTGAGTGGACGGTCTCCATGGCGGTATTTGGTACGGATGATATTGGCAAATGGCCCGTAGTAAAAATCAAAGGGATCACGGAACATCAATTTACGGAATCGCTTGTTGAGATATTTCCACCCTCTTTTTTTCAGTAGTAGGGAGATCTGATCATCAATGCCTGCATGCATAAACAGAAAAGAACCCGTCTGGTAGCAGAGCTGCATCCGCTGGTAGAACCATGCGAATTCCCCTTTGGGGTGGAGAAAGAGCTGCTTCCATTTCATTGCGGCTGCATAGCTCATGCGCAGTGACAGTCCAGCGGCCTGACGCTCTTTATCAAACAGCGTAATCTTTTTGCGCAGACGTACGATCTCACTCTCAATCGCCGGTTCGGGCATGACCCAGGAGGCCTGCTCTGGAAAATCTTTAAACCAGCGTTTGGGTGGGTAGAGCACCCTGCGGCACTCCCGGTTATTGGGGATATCCTGTAGCGCGCCCTTGTGCTGTAGATAGTGCTGTTGGATCTCTTTCAGAAAGGGGACCATCTTTGGCCCCATACGGATAAAGAAGTGGTCTGTTCTGGGGTCCGCTTCAAGGTCGATGCTATGGATCCCGAGCAGCATGCGTACATCATGATTGCCAGCCAGTAGAATCACCTTTCCCCCCCGGTCGATTAACAGTTTGATGACCCGTAACAGGCGCAGGGTACTCGGTCCCTTGTCAAAACAGTCCCCACCGATGAGAAATTTCCCCTTGCGCCCGCTGCGGGTCAAGTGGATATCCTGGTCTCGTGGACCGGTTTTTTTAACCACTCCAGTCGCGACCAGTGAGGCGATAAAGGCATCGGCATCACCGTGCATGTCGGTGATGAAGTAGATAGGGTTTTTGGGCCACTGCCACGGCTCACCCATGCCCAATTGTGAAAACTCTTGTTGGTAGCTTGCGCGGTGGTAGCGGTCCTTTTTGACCGAGAGCTGTTTACCCAGCAACCATGGTTGACGTTGCTGCGGCAGTTGGGTTCCGGTCCACTGCTCTCCCTTGTAGCGAGGGCTGGTCGTCTGTTTAGTCACGATATTCAGAACCGGCATTGCGAATTTTCCACTCGCCACCGATCTGCCGCCAGCAATCATCGGATTGCTGCTCTAACAGGATAGGAGTGCAGTGATACATGCTCAGTTTTGCGATCTGTGAAAACTTCAATACCCCCAGGTGGTAGGCCGCATGTCGAAACGCAGCACCATGTCCAACAAACAGCTTGAGTTGGTCTTGCTCTTGCTCTTGCTCTTGCTCTTGTATTGGCAGCGTAGAGAGCCGTTGGCTGAGGTGTCGGGCGACACGTAATCCGGCCTCGAGCAGGGATTCTGCCCCTTGCAGTGGAAGTCTGAAGCGGCTGTCCGACTTCCATCCCTGTGGTAACTCCGGGTAGCGTGGATCATTCTCAATCACCGTGCGGATCTGTGCAGTGGTGAGGTTGGCAGCGGCCCCTGTGCTGCGCTCGGCGAGCGCATCGAAGCTTTCGATCTGGAGGTTTTGTTGACCGTTTGCGGAGAGTGCAGTGAGGATGATGTGGGCGCTCTGCCACCCTCTGAGTTGTTGAGAACTGTCGATGGTTGGTACCAGCTGCCACTGGTTTTCGAGCAGTAACTGCTCAATAGTAGTTGCTGCTGTGGCGGCTTGTTGTTCTCCCTTTACATTGAGAGGGTAAGGTTGCAGTGCGCTGGGGCTGTCCGCTATCTGCTGGTAGTCGCCATGACGGATGATGGCTGCGATGCGTCTACCCATGTGATCCGGCTTGGTTATCGACTTCATTCAGTACATGCTCAACATAGAGTGCAGCGGCATCGATTCCAATGCCCTCTTTGGCCCCCTGAAATCCACCAAAGGCGGAGACTTCAAAGACAATCGGGCCGTTATCCGTTTCGGCAATATCAACGGTGGTGAAATCCATCCTGAACAGTGCCTGTGCCCGTCGAGCCAGCTCAACCACCTCCTCTGACGGAGTGTAAGACTGGTAGCGACCACCACTATGAATGGTTGTATTCCAGGTATTATTCTGTGATACGCGAGCATAACTACCGAGATAACGTCCTGCGAGGAAGACCAGCCCCAAGTCCTGTCCGGGCAGCTCAATCTTGCGCTGGATATACATCATCGGATTCTCTTTTTTGAAGTCACGGATCGCCTGTTCTAGTTCAGTATCGGGTTGGTCGGCATCAATGATGCACATGCCGCGAGCCTTGGTCGAGTAGAGGGGTTTGAATACTGCACTGGAATATCTCTGAACCGCCTCAATGGCTGAGTCTACATCCCCGGTGACCCAGGTATCTGGCATCGGGATATCCGCATTGCGCAGGGTTACCGTACAACTGAGGCGATCAATCAACCGTAACATGCTCTGCGCCGGGCTAAAGACCCGTACTCCGGCCTGTTCTGCTACCCGTAACAGCTCAAGCCGGTCCAGAGTATTGGGAGAGTAGACTGCGCTGATTTTTTTTACAATCAGTGCATCAAGTTCGCAAAGGTTGGTGGTGCCGGCATAGAGCGTGTTCTGTTGCAGATCGAGGTGGACATCGGCCATATCAACGAGCAGGCGGAATCCGGTCTCTCTCTCTACGGCATCAGCCAGGGTCTCAGTGGACCATTTTCCGGGGATGCCGATGACGCCAATTCGGGGTGTTGTGCTCATGTGGATTGCTCCCTTGCCATAAAAATTTCCCGTAGCGGGATTTCGAAATACTTATTGTTGGGTTTGCTGGCCAGTACGCTCTCAATTAAATAACGGGCACGCATCCACATGGAGCGGGCCAGTGTTCTATCCAGCACAAAGCGGGTTGAGGTAGCGAAGGATCGAGCCAATCCGAGTGCGAGACGCAGTTCAAAACTGCGGTCCCCCATACGCTCTGCGTAGTTTGCTGCAAAGCAGTAGAGGCTGTAACTCTGATCCAGTGTGCGTTGGCGGAGTTTGGGGTCCTCTACCTGCAGGCGATAGTTGGAGACCATAAAGACCGAGATATCCTGTACATAATCCATATAGGTAGAGCGGTGCAGATCGATGAAATTGATTCTCTTCTCTAATGGATCATAGATGATGTTATCGACATTGAAGTCCCCGTGGATGTAGACGGAAAACGGTGCCTTCAGGGAGCGCTCATATTCGGTGGCCTGCTCTAGCAGTGTATCAAAGGATGGGACGTCTACACCACAGAGCTGACTGTGGCACTGGCTGAACTCGGGGTGTAGCCGGTAGACACTTCCCAGCCGCTTTTTCAGTTGCTGCATATAGTGCGCTGAGACCGCTTCACTGGTGTGGGTTTCATCCCAGACCAAGGTCAAGGTCTTCTGTAGTTGACGCATCGCACGCTTGAGTAGTTCGGGTGGCTCATACAGCAGGATCTGCTCAAAGGTCTCTCCGGCAATGTGTTCGATCAGCAGTGCCGCTGACTGCCCCTGCTTGTGGTAGGAGAGAATCTTCGGGGCCAGCCCTGGAAAGATCTGGTGCCAGCTCTCTACCCCGTCACGCTCCTCTTTGAGTTTCTTCTTTTGCCCATCCTTGTAGATGGCAGAAGTGGCATTGCCTGCCTTATCGGTGGTATTGAGGCCGGATATTCCGCTACCGGAACGGGTTTGGGCGACGGTCTCCAGTGTGGGTTTCGTATCACCTTGGTTAAACTCCCCAATCGATGCCTGCAGAGCGTGGTAACGATCTGTATTGAAGGAGAGCCCGAGATTGGCTGAGAGAATCGCCTCACTGATATGGAGCAATGTATCTCCCATCTGTTCAATGGAATGGGCGATAAACAGGGTGCAGACAACATCCTCAGTCTGGTGTTTCCGTTTCTTCCGTTTCAACTTCGAGATGTGCTGTTTGAGTGCCTGTTTGTAGGCACGGTTCAGCTTCTGCTCAATGCGTCCGATCTTCAGAGCCATTCGGGTGTCACTCTTATTGACCGCAGCATCCACCATTGCAACCCCTTTTTCAATATGCTTGAGCAGGGTGCTATAGTATTTGGAGGGGAGGTGCTTGTTTTTTTTCAGGTATCCCGCCTGCTGGATGGTATCACGACAGAGCGCTGCAATACGATCCAGGTCAGTGGCGATGGTCTCCAGTGAGCGCAGCAGGGCGGTCTCATGATACGGATCCTTGTGATCCAGTATCAGCTTCAGGCAGCCATTATGGATATTGTTTTTGAGGTTATGGGTGTAACCACTTCGATCCAGAATGCGCTTTGCTACAGTAATAGAGGGGTTGTCAAAATAGAGTCTCAGATTGACAAGTTGTGAGGTAATCTCGGAGATCAAAAATCTCAGATTCTCGTGAATACTCTTGGGGATGCGCATGGCGTAGTTCATTGAGTGACGAATGGACTGCAGATTGTGTGAGTATTCATGGTAATGTCATACTGTATAGTAATCGGTTGTGTTACCGTTGTAAATCAGGTGATAACCGCATTGAGGATGAGTCTATATACTATGGATCAGATCAACGTAACCCGTGCGTTGGAGATGCCGGATCGATTGCGTCTGGAACGCTATCGAAAGGTTCCGGAGTTGGGTCCGAGTCTGCTGTTTTTCAGTGGTGGCAGTGCGCTTACCGCATTAAGCCGTGAACTCAAGCAATATACTCACAACTCGATTCATATGGTGACAGCGTTTGATTCCGGAGGCAGTTCAGCGGTACTGCGTAATACATTTGAGATGCCCTCGATTGGTGATCTTCGCAGCCGCCTGATGGCACTGGCGGATGAGACCATTACCGGACACCCTGAAATCTATCAGCTATTTACCCACCGCTTTCCGAAAAATGGTGAGCATGCACAACTGTTAAAGGAGCTAATGGCGCTCACTGCGGGGAAAGGGGGGCTGATCAGAGCGATTCCCAACCCGATGCGCAGGCTGATCCGGACCCAGTTGGGTTACTTTCTACAGCAGATGCCAGACTCATTTGATCTGCGTGGTGCAAGTATCGGTAACCTGATTCTTGCCGGAGGATATCTCAATAATCACCAACATCTGGACCCTATTATCTTCCTCTTTTCCAAGCTGGTGAATGTGCTGGGTACAGTGCGCGCCGTAGTCAATGATTGTCTCCATCTCGGTGTGACGCTGGAGGATGGGCGTGAAATTATCGGCCAGCACCGGATGACGGGTAAGGAGCAGAAGCCACTTACCTCACCGATCCAGCAGCTGTTTCTCTCCGCGGATGCCGAATATCGTCAACCGGTAGAAGTGGCACTTCGCAAAAAGAACCGCAAGCTGATCCACAATGCTGAATTGGTCTGTTATCCGCCGGGAAGTTTCTACTCCAGTCTGGTTGCAAATCTGCTCCCCAAAGGGGTGGCTGATGCGATTGCCAGCAACCGTAGCCCCAAGGTCTATATTCCCAACTTGGAACAGGACCCCGAGCAGCTCGGGATGACCATGGACTCATCAATACAGACCCTGCTCCGTTATCTGCATCAGGGGGGAGGAAAAAAATACAATAACGGAGATTTCCTCAACTTCGTGCTGCTGGATAGCGGTCATGGCAGTTACTTGGATAGACCCTCGGCAGCATTGATGGAGGAGCTTGGCATTCAACAAATAGAGACCAAGCTGGTCAGCAAAAGCAGTGCGCCGTATTATGATTCACGACGGTTGGCCTCAGCCTTGTTGTCACTAACTTAACCTGTCCGAGAATAGATGTTGTAGCGAGGGGAAAAGGGTATTTCTAACAGTTTCAAGCAACCAGTGGAGTGCTGCCCTTTGACACTGTAAAATGGAATTTATGAAAAGAGAACTGCTACTGATGCGACATGGGAAAACGGAGTGCAACTCTGTCAGTGCAGACTTTCAACGTCCACTCAAGCGCAAGGGGGAACGGGATGCGCAGCGTGTGGGAGAGTGGCTGGGGCAGAGTCAGTGGATACCCGACTGGGTGATCACCTCACCGGCAATACGGGCCAGAAACAGTGCAATACTCTGCTGCAGAGAGCTTGCGTTGTCAGGGAAGGGGGAGAACCGTGAAAAGATGGCGGTTCTATACCAGCAACCACTCTATGAGGCAGACCGTGAGAGCCTCTTTTCTCAGCTGCGAAAGATTCCTGAGTCGGTCAAACGGGTGTTGCTTATTGCCCACAACCCCGGACTGGAAAACCTGTTGCAAGCACTCAGTGATTCACCTGTACCTACCCCGCAGCACGGCAAGCTATTTCCTACAGGTGCTTTGGCCCGTTTTATCATCCAGGGTCGCTGGAACAAGATCAAAACAGGAAAAGGGCAGTTGCAGTCACTGCACTATCCTGGAGACCTCTCTTTACGTCCCACCTCCGGTAAGCGTTCCCATGCCAGTAAACAGACAAAAAGGGCTCGATCCCCTGTGTCACCTCACTTCTTTACACAATCCGGGGTCATTCCCTACCGTTACCGGAATGGTGAGCGGCAGGTAATGCTCGTTACCTCCAGCAGTGGAGGGCACTGGATTTTTCCGAAAGGGGGGGTAGAGGCCGGGTTGACCTCCGAGGCCTCCGCTGTCCGTGAAGCGCTGGAAGAGGCGGGGGTGAAGGGCAAGATACAGGGGGCCGTGGGACACTACCATCACCAGAAATGGAATGGAACGTGTATTGTCACACTCTATCCAATGCGGGTAACCCGGGTATTGAAACAGCGTCACTGGGAGGAGCCTGAGCGTCAAAGAAAGTGGTTTACTGTTGAACAGGCGGCCCGCAAGATCAGTAATCGGGGGTTAAGAAACCTTCTGTTGCAGATGAAGTGAACGCTAATGGTATGATTTCTATTTATGGATGACCTCTTTACGCTGTTAATACTGCTTTTTCTTTCGGGCTTCTTTTCCGGGGCAGAGACCGCGCTGGTCTCTCTCTCTATGGGGCGGGTTGAGGGGCTGCTGGAGCAGAATAAACGCGGTGCTGCGGCACTTTATCAGCTTAAACAAGACTCCTCGCGAATGTTGATCACCATTCTGATTGGTAATAACCTGGTTAATATTGCCGCCTCGGCAATTGCAACGATACTGGCTACAAAATGGCTGGGAGCGATCGGACCGGGAGTTGCCGTTGGTATACTGACCATTGTGATCCTCATTTTCGGAGAGATCACCCCGAAAACCATGGCCACCCGTTATGCGGAGCGTATCTCACTGGCTGTGGCGCCGATTTTGGTACTGTTGATGTGGTTTCTGACGCCACTGGTGTGGCTCTTTTCCCATTTTACGGATTGGATACAACGCCTCAGTGGAGATCAGGGTGATCCCCTGGTAACACGTTCCGAGTTGATCAATATGGTGGGGCACGGAGAGGCGGAAGGGACCATTGAGCATGAAGAGCGCAAAATGATTGAGCGGGTCTTTGCCTTCAACGACCTTCAGGCTCAGGATGTGATGACCATCCGTCATGAGGTCTTCTCGCTACAAGGGGCGCGCACGGTTGAAGAGGCACTTCCGGAGATTCTGCAACAGCACTATACCCGAATACCACTCTACGAAGAGAGTAGTGACGAGATCAGTGGTGTAATCTATCTTCGTGACCTGCTGATCGCATTAACAGAGGATCGAAAAGGGGAGTCGCTTCAGACCCTCTCCAGTGCACCACTGTTTGTTCCGCTGAACCAGCCACTGGATGACCTGTTTTCAGAGATGACCACCAGTAACCGGCAGATTGTGATCGTAGTGGATGATGATGGGTTGCTGGTCGGGGTGGTCAGCATGGAGGATCTGCTGGAGGAGCTGGTGGGCGAGATCTATGATGAGGTGGATGAGGTCCCCCTGGAGGTTGAGAAAGTCAGTGATGAGGAGCAGCAGGCAATATTCCGTATGGATGGGCGAACCGAGTTGCGCCACCTTGAGAAGGCTTTAGGGATGGAACTCTCAGGCAAACCGACTGATCGGGTCAGTTACTGGATACTGGGCTATATTGAGCGCATTCCGGTGAGTGGAGAGCGGCTACAGTTGGAGGGGGTCGAGGTGGAGATTGAGCAGGCATCCGTCCGGCGTATTGAGTCGGTGCGGGTCTGGAGACAGGAGAACCACTGACAGGCTTAGGAGTCTGTCAGTGGTTCTCAGTCTGTAGCGTTTAGCCTTGTTTAAGAGTAACTATTCAGGGGTCATTTCCATAAACTCAGGCCACCGTCCCTCGTAGAGCAGTCTCAAAGCCTCAGAAGAGGATACTCCATTCTTCTGACAGGTGGA
>DUYW01000254.1 GCA_013349825.1 Gammaproteobacteria bacterium
TACTGTTTGATCTTTTGCCGTGATTTTTGACCATAAGAGCCCTTTTCACTCTTTCTCTTTCGAACCTGGTAGGCGACTCCCCAGTGAAGACAGGCCTTGTTGAGCTTGTTTAACTGGTAATAGTTGACACCCAGCACATAGTTGGCCGACTCTCTGTAGCGTTTCGGGATGTTGAGCGGGTCACTCTCTTTATTGAGCATGTTGTCGAGCACCTCAATGGAGGCCCTGTATTTTTCCTGATTTAACAGGGCGATGGCCAGCCCGATCACCTCATACGATTTATCGTTATAACGGCCTGCTTTGCGAAAGTAATGTTCAGCACGAACATACTCACTCTTGCTGATGAGCTTCCATCCGAAAGTGGAGTAGACGATGCTCTTCTCCCGCTTTCTCAGCGGCTTGACAGCGCTATGCACAACCTTTTCAGCCCTCTCGAGGTTGTTCATATTATTCAGGTTATTGATGGCGTTAATTGCCTGGTCCATCTCACTGGCGTGGAGAGACAGAGAAAAGAAGGCCGACAGGAAAAGGGTTAAGGCTGCTTTCATAGTTGGACTTTCGTGAATCAACAGAGGTTTCTTAAGTGTCAGTAATGGGGATGGTGGTTACTTCTTCAAGATAAATTCAACACGCCGGTTTTTAGCACGATTGAGCTTGTTGTCATTTGCCACGACAGGAATCAAATCAGCATACCCGGTAGCCGTCAGGCGCATGGGGTCTACCCCCTTTTCGATCAGGTAACGCAACAGGTTAGTGGCGCGAATGGATGAGAGTTCCCAGTTGGAGGGGTACTGTTTGGTCTTAATGGGGATGTTATCAGTATGGCCCCGAATATTGATGCTGTATTCAGTGTGTGGATTGACCACCTGGATAATCTTGTCAATGATGTCATAGGCGGCAGATGAGAGTGCGGCTGCGCCCGATTGAAACAGCAGGCCACTACGGATCTGAATCATCACATGGGTTCTGTCCGGGTCAGCCTTGGCGGTTACATAGTAGCGCAGTTGATTGGCCTTGATTCCTTTACGGATCTGCTCCAGCAATAGTGTGATCTCCTGCTGTTCATCACGAAAGCGGGTGAAACTGCCATAGACCTGATCGCTCTTGTAGTTTTTATAATCTTCGAGGATGACCGACTCCATAGTGGGTACCTCGATCAGTTTGGCCCGCTTCTCCTCGGTTCCAAAGGCACCATAAAAGAGCACATTGAATTTTTCCACATTGAAATCTGAGAGCGTCTGCAACATGACAAACAGCACCAACAGTACGGTAATCAGATCTGCGTAGGTGAGAATCCAGCCACCGCTGATCGACTCCTGGTCATCACCCTCGTTCATCAGCGCCAGCAGGTCATCTTCCTGACGGTCGTCGTAAAGGTCCGGGGCTTCTGGATTGTCCACGTCAGTGGCCTACAAATCCGGGATCTGAAAGGGGCGTCGGCTCCCTACCGGGATCAGGGCGATGGCCTGTTCATACAGCGACAGCGGGTGTTCGCCCCGCTTGATGCTGACCGCACCGATATAGATGATCTCCAAATTGGTGACCGATTCGATGGTTCTTGATTTCAGTTTTCCGGCAATCGGGGTAAAGATCACGGTAGAGAGAAACGAACCATAGAAGGTGGTGGTGAGCGCGGTTGCCATTGCAGGGCCGACATTGGAGGGGTCTTCCATTGCGCTGAGCATCTGGATCAGACCAATCAGGGTCCCGATCATTCCAAAGGCGGGTGCATACATGCTCATTTTACGAAAGATATCTTCCGTAGTCATGTTACGTAGTTTTACTGAGCCGATCTCTGCCCGCAGTGCAGAGCGGATGATCGACTCATCCGTATTCTCTGAGGTTAGCTCAATGGTCTTTTTTACAAACCAGGAGTGGCTCTCTTTGGCTAACTGCTCAACGGCGGCATGGCCCTTAACCTGAGCGGTACGGCTGATCATCAACATCTCGGTCAAGACATCGTTAGGGTTCTCCCGATGCGAGGTAAAGACCCGATGGACCGCCTTGAATCCATCTAAAACATCTTTCAGTTTGAAGTTGAGGAGGGTGGCAGAGAGAGTACCCCCCATCACAATCATCATGCCGGGAACGTTAATAAACTGTTCGAGATTTCCCTCGTAGAGGATGGCACCAAACACCATCCCCATCCCTGAAATGACGCCAATTAGCGATCCAAAATCCATGGCAGTCTCTGATCAGGTTAGGGGAGTGGTGAAGTAGATAGGAGTATCAGACTTCAAGATAGTCCAAAATCCCCTCAGCGGCCTTGCGACCATCCCAGATTGCAGAGACCACCAGATTGGAGCCACGTACCATATCGCCACCCGCAAATACCTTGGGGTTGGAGGTCTGTTTCATGTAAGTCTGCTCTTCAACAGCGATCACACGGTCACGGTCATCCGTACCAATGTTGTTTCCGGTAACCCACTCCGGTGGGCTGGGCTGGAAACCGAATGCGATAATCACCGCATCAGCCGGGATGATCTCTTCACTTCCGGCAATGGGTTCAGGGCGACGGCGGCCATTCTCATCCGCCTCTCCGAGTTGGGTCGAGATCACCTTCAGCCCCTCAACCTTGCCGTCACCAACGATCTCGATAGGTTGTGTATTGAAGCGGAACTGAACCCCCTCTTCCTTGGCATTGGCCACCTCTTTCTTCGATCCCGGCATGTTGGCCTCATCACGACGGTAGGAGCAGGTAACGCTCTCAGCACCCTGACGGATCGAGGTGCGGTTGCAGTCCATCGCGGTATCACCACCACCGAGAATGACCACTTTCTGGTTTGCCATATCAACAAAGTCAGCCGCATCTTTCTCATAACCATTACAACGGTTGACGTTGGAGATGAGGAAGTCGAGTGCAGCATGCACACCAGGCAGCCCTTCACCGGGGATACCGGCAGTCATATATTTATAGGTACCGATCCCGAGGAAGACGGCGTCATACTCCGCCTCAATCTCCTCGTAGCGGATGTCCTTGCCGACCTCAGTATTGAGACGGAAGGTAATGCCCATCTCTTCAAAGATTTTGCGGCGATTACGGACGATCTCCTTCTCCAGCTTGAATTCAGGGATACCAAAGGTGAGCAGACCGCCGATCTCTGGATGGCGGTCAAACACCACACACTCCACCCCGTTACGGGTCAGTACGTCAGCACAGCCCAGCCCGGCAGGGCCAGCACCGATGATGGCAACCTTCTTTCCGGTCGGCTCTACCGAGGAGAGGTCCGGTCTCCACCCTTGGGCAAAGGCCATGTCAGAGATATATTTCTCCACCGCACCGATGGTGACAGCACCAAAGCCATCATCCAGGGTACAAGAGCCTTCACAGAGACGGTCTTGCGGGCAGACACGACCACACATCTCAGGTAGCGAGTTGGTACGGTGTGATAGCTCGGCAGCTTTCTCAATTTCGCCCTCAGCCACCAGCTTGAGCCAGTGGGGAATATGGTTGTGTACCGGACACTTCCAGGAGCAGTAGGGGTTGCCGCAAGAGAGACAGCGGTCGGCCTGGGTAGAGGCATCATGCTCACCAAAAGGGGTGTAGATCTCCTTGTACTCGGTGATGCGCTGTTCAGCAGAGACCTTGCCAGGGTCCATGCGGGAGACTTCAATAAACTGATAGATATTACCCATTTTACGCGGCCTCCTTCTGCATACTCAGCAGTGAATCCAGCTCCAGAGCTTTCGGCTTAACCAGCCAGAACATCGGTATAAAATCATCCCATTCACTGAGAATTTTCTGTCCCCATTGGCTGCCGGTGGCAGTGACAAACTCCTGAATGGTTTCGCGCAGGTGTTGGCGGTGACCATCCATATTTTCCGGGGTGATACGGTGAATATCGATCATCTCGTGGTTGTAGCGGTCGACAAAGCCGTTATCCATATCGAGAATATAGGCAAACCCTCCGGTCATTGCCGCACCGAAGTTGACACCGGTACGGCCCAGAACAGTGACCTGCCCACCGGTCATATATTCACAGCCGTGGTCGCCTAACCCTTCGATTACGGCACGCGCCCCGGAGTTACGCACTCCAAAACGCTCACCGGCAGTCCCGGAGGCGAACAGGGTTCCACCTGTAGCACCATAGAGACAGGTGTTGCCCATGATCGGGGTCTCATTGCTACGGAAGGTGCTGACAGTGGGTGGGAACAGGGTCAGTTGACCCCCGGCCATCCCTTTGCCAACGTAATCATTGGCATCACCTTCCAGTGACATATTGAGGCCGCCAGCATTCCACACACCGAAGCTTTGACCGCTGGTACCCGTCAGCTTCAGCTCAATAGGGGCGCTATCCATTCCACGGTTACCGTGGCGTTTGGCGATCTCACCGGAGAGTCGGGCACCAATCGAGCGGTCAGTATTGCGTACCGAGTACTCAAAACTGCCGCCAGACTTGGACTCAATCGCAGAGAGGGCATCTGCCACCATCTTCTCGGCCAGCTCACCCTTGTCAAACGGGGCATTTTTGGGGGCTGTGCAGATCTGTGGCTTATCCGCCAACAGTGCATGGGCCTCTTTATTGAGCAGCGGACTCAAATCGAGATGCTGCTGCTTGTCGGTGTTGCCATCGACAGTATTGAGCAGGTCGGTACGACCCACCAGCTCGTCCATGGTGCGTACACCCAGCTTCGCCATCCACTCCCGCGCCTCTTCGGCAATAAAGCGGAACATGTTGATTACCATCTCCGGCATACCGATAAAGTGTTCGGAACGCAGACGACCGTCCTGGGTTGCGATACCCACCGCACAGTTGTTGAGGTGGCAGATTCTGAGGTATTTACATCCGAGCGCCACCATCGGTGCGGTACCGAAACCAAAGGTTTCCGCCCCGAGCATTGCAGCCTTGACCACGTCGAGGCCAGTTTTCAGGCCGCCATCAGTCTGTAGTCGTACCTTGTCACGCAGATCATTGGCGCGCAGAATCTGATGGGTCTCGGAGAGTCCCAGCTCCCAGGGTGAACCGGCATACTTCACTGAGGTGAGCGGGCTTGCACCGGTACCACCATCATGACCGGCAATGGTGATCAGATCGGCATAGGCCTTCGCCACACCGGCGGCAATGGTCCCGACCCCTGCCTCAGAGACCAATTTCACAGAAACCAGTGCCTCCGGGTTGACCTGTTTCAGGTCATAGATCAGCTGTGCCAGATCTTCAATCGAGTAGATGTCGTGGTGTGGCGGTGGAGAGATCAGTGTAGTACCCGGATTACAGTTACGCAGACGTGCAATCAGTGCATTTACCTTCTGACCGGGTAGCTGTCCACCCTCACCGGGCTTGGCACCCTGTGCCACCTTGATCTGCAGTACCTCCGCACTGCTCAGGTAGTGTGGAGTGACTCCAAAACGACCAGAGGCGATCTGTTTGATTTTGGAGACCTTGTTGGTGCCGTAACGGACCGGATCTTCACCCCCCTCACCAGAGTTGGAGCGACCACCGATGGTGTTCATGGCAATGGCCAGTGCCTCATGTGCCTCTGGGGAAAGAGCACCCAGTGACATCGCAGCCGTATCAAAACGTCTGGCAATATTCTCCCAGGGTTCAACCTCTTCAAGTGGGACCGCAGTCTGCCCTTCGCTGGGCTTGAGCATGTCGCGCAGGGTTGCAGTAGGACGGTTGTTTACATGGTCTGCATAGACCCGGTAATCCTTGATCTCACCACTGCGTACTGCTTGTTGCAGGCTCTTTACAACATCCGGGTTATAGGCGTGGTACTCACCGCCATGCATAAACTTGAGCATGCCGCCCTGATCCACCAGCTTGCGCTGGTTCCAGGCCTCTTTGGCAAGGCTCTTCTGCTCCTCCTCCAGGTCCTCGAAACGGGCACCCTGGATGCGGCAGGTGGTACCACGGAAGCAGAGATCGACCACATGTTGTGATAGACCAACGGCCTCAAACAGCTGTGCGCCACGGTAACTGGCAACGGTAGAGATGCCCATCTTGGAGAGAATCTTCAGTAACCCCTTGTTGATCCCCTTGCGGTAGTTGGCACACGCCTTGGTTAGTGCAATGCCTTGAATATCGTTGATCTCCACCATCTCATGGAGGATCTCGTAGGAGAGCCACGGGTAGACCGCGGAAGCACCATAGCCAATCAGTGTGGCGAACTGGTGAGGGTCTCGGGCGGTACCGGTTTCGACGACGATGTTGGCATCGCAGCGCAGACCGGTCTGTACCAGATGGTGATGGACTGCGCCGGATGCCAGCAGGGCGTGGATGACACTCTTCTCTGGAGAGAGGTCACGGTCTGAAAGGACGATAATAACCTTGCCTTCACGTACCGCAGCTTCGGCCTGATCACAAACCGCTTGAATGGCACTTTCAAGATTGCCGGTGCTGTAACCGAGGTCAATCCGGCTATGGGCATAGGCCGCATCCTCATGTGCAATAAGCTGTTGGAACTTGTTTCTGGAGAGGACGGGGGAGTCAACCACCAGACGGTGGGCATGGCTTTCGGCCTCCTCAAAGATGTTCAGCTCACGCCCGAAACAGGTCTCCAGCGACATCACGATCTGCTCACGCAGAGGGTCGATCGGAGGGTTGGTGACCTGAGCAAACTGCTGACGGAAATAGTCGTACGGCGAGCGGTTGCGCTGTGACAGCACAGAGATCGGGGTGTCATCCCCCATCGCGCCGACAGCCTCCTGTCCTGCTGAGGCGAGAACCTTGATAATCTCTTCACGCTCCTCGAAAGAGACCTGGAACAGTTTCTGTGCAGCTTGGAATAGTGGTTGATCGACCCCCTCAATCTGATCGGCAGCACTGCCCCCGATCTTAGTGGCGAGACGCTCGGTATTCTCTCGAAGCCACTGCTTGTAAGGCTGACGAACTTTAAGCTGGTTATCAATCATGTCCGGTAGCAGTAGCTCACCGGTCGCGGTATCCACTGCAATCATCTGACCGGGGCCAAGGCGACCTTTTTGTACTACATCGGCAGGGTCATACTCATAAACACCGATCTCAGAGGCGAGAGTGATGTGACGATCTTTGGTGATTACCCAGCGAGCCGGGCGCAGACCATTACGGTCCATGGTGCAGGCAGCGTAGCGACCATCGGTCAAGACGATCCCTGCAGGGCCATCCCAAGGCTCCATATGCATAGAGTTATATTCGTGGAAGGCACGTAGGTTGGGGTCCATCTGCTCAATATTCTGCCATGCAGGTGGGATCAGCAGACGCATGGCACGGAAGATATCCATCCCTCCCATCAGCAGCCCCTCCAGCATGTTATCGAGGCTGTTGGAGTCAGAACCGGTCATCGAGACCAGTGGACGCACCGCATCCATATCCGGGATCAGTGGGGTATCAAACTTCATGGCACGGGCAACAGACCAGTTGCGGTTACCCTGTACAGTATTAATCTCACCGTTGTGTGCCAGTTGACGGAACGGTTGGGCCAGACGCCACTGTGGCAGTGTATTGGTTGCAAAGCGTTGGTGGTAGACACACAGTGCAGACTCAAAACGCTCATCCTTCAGGTCTTTATAAAAGATCGGCAGATACTCTGGCATCACCAACCCTTTATAAGAGATCACCCGCGCAGAGAGGCTGGGGATGTAGAAGGTCTCATCTGCTGGCTCAATCGCCTTCTCGGTTTTGCGGCGGGCGATAAACAGGGCACGTTCCAGATGTACCTCATCCATATCAGCGGGGGCATTGACAAAAATCTGCTCAATTTGTGGCAGGATCGCGAGTGCATGATCCCCACAGGCATTTTCAGCATCAACAGGGACACTGCGCCACCCCAGAACCTCCAGCCCTTGAGCGGTAAGATTCTCTCTCAGTGTGGTGCGGGCCAGAGAGGCCTTGGTACTGTCTTGATTGAGAAAGACCATCCCCACGGCATGGTGCTCAGCCAGGGAATACCCCAGCTCTGCTGCAATAGCCTGCATAAAGCCCTTGGGCTGTTTCATCAGCAAGCCACAGCCATCACCGGATTTTCCATCCGCAGCAATCGCACCACGGTGGGTCATGCGGTTGAGGGATTCGATAGCGGTCTCCACCAGTCCGTTGCTGGGGTTTCCATCCATATGGGCGATCAGCCCGAATCCACAGTTGTCGTGCTCAAATTCCGGGCGGTAGAGAGGGCCAAAATCGGGGGCCATATGCCCTGATGTGTTTGCAGGTCTATTCATAATAGTTATGTAAATTATTTCGGCGCAGGAGTAGAGAACTCCCGCTCAAAAAAGGGCCGGAAAGTATAGACTAGTGGGCTATAGGGATCAATGGCGGAGGAGAAGGGGGTCAGTTCTCGGAGGAGAAGGGGGTCAGTTCTCGCGCAGAGAAGGGGGTCAGTTCTCGTATTGAGAGAAGGGGGTCAGTTCTCGTATTGTAACGTCATCCTGTTTCAGGTAACCTTATGTAATGACAAGACCACTGCGTATTGAGTTTCCGGGCGCTCTATATCACATCACTTCCCGTGGTGACCGTCGTGAAGTGATATTTGAGGATGATGAAGATCGGGAAATATTTCTGAGAGTGTTGGCTGAGGTGACGG
>DUYW01000247.1 GCA_013349825.1 Gammaproteobacteria bacterium
CAAGCCGTTGCGTTCACTGGAGGAAGTGACAAGTGATATTCTGGCACTGGAAGCGGATACGGAAGGGTGGCTTAAGAGGCTGGTAAGCTTTGGGGACGTGAGTTGATGGGGCTACAGCTTCAGAAATATTCAGGGTATCAGCAAACAGATCTTCCTTGGCTCGATGAGGTACCGGCACATTGGTGTTTGATACGAAAAAAATACCTATTTGAAGAGCGTGTTCAAAAAGGGTATCCAGATGAGCCACTTCTAGCGGCAACTCAGGCTCAAGGTGTGGTACGGAAGGCAGAGTACGAATCCAGAACAGTTGAAGCAACTAAGGATTTCCATCTGATGAAATTAGTCCGGGAGGGTGATTTTGTTATCAGCCTTCGCTCTTTTGAAGGTGGAATTGAGTATGCTCATCACCAAGGAATCATCAGCCCTGCTTATACAGTATTGATACCGAGGGATATATCTGAGGCTCGTTACTATCGCCATTTACTTAAGTCACGCCCATTCATTCAGGGGCTAAGACTGTTTGTCACCGGGATTCGTGAAGGCCAAAATATCGACTACACAAAACTAAGCAGAACCTTTCTGCCTTGTCCTCCAGTAGATGAATGTAATCGAATCGCCAACTTCCTCGACCAGAAAACCGCTGAAATCGATGAGGCCATTGCCAAGAAGCAGCGCCTGATTGAGCTGCTGAAAGAGCAAAAGACGATTTTGATTAATCGGGCTGTGACCAAGGGGCTAACCCCTGATGTGCCTATGCGGGATAGTGGGGTGGAGTGGGTTGGCGACATGCCAAAACATTGGGAAGTTAAGAAGCTCAAGTATTTTAGTGATGTGCAGAGTGGTATTACACTAGGAAAGCAGTATGGTGGAAAAAATCTTTCTAATTACCCTTATTTGCGTGTTGCCAATGTTCAAGCAGGTTTTTTTGATCTAAGTGAGATAGCAGTGCTAAGCGTGCCAACGAGAGTGGCTGAACAGTATTTTGTCAGAGCAGGAGATATATTGATAACCGAAGGTGGTGATATTGATAAGCTTGGAAGGGGAATGGTATGGGAAAACCAAGTTGGTAATTGTCTTCATCAAAATCATATCTTTGCTGTGCGTGTGCAACTGGAGTTAGTCTCTGAATACTTCATATCATTGGCATTAGGCTCAGACTATGGCCGTCGATACTTCACTCACACTGCAAATAAAACAACTAACTTGGCATCAACTAACAAAACAAAGCTTGGTAACTTTTCAGTTGCGATACCACCGCCTCAAGAACAGCAAGAGGTACTGAAATACTCGAATAACGTAAGTGAGGAATACGATGGTCTGATTCGTTCAATTTCTTCAGAGATTGAAAAATTGTTTGAGTTCAAAAAAATAGCAGTTTCAGAAACGGTTACTGGAAAAATAAAGCTATGACGCTGGAACGCTCCCACGACTATCTGCTATCCCTGCTGCGAGAGCTGGTCTCCCTGCCCAGCGAAACAGAGTGGGTCGAGTTCAAGCACAACAACGATGATCCCAAACAGATCGGAGAGTATATCTCGGGACTGGCCAACTCAGCGGCGCTACTGGGCAAGCAGTCGGCCTATCTGGTCTGGGGCATAGAAGATGAGCAGCACGAGGTGGTCGGTACAACCTTCAACCCCTCCTCTGCGCGCCATAAGCAGCAGGAACTGGAGAGCTGGCTGTTGCAGAAAACAGCACCGAAAATTGACTTCCACTTCTACGAATTTGATAGCGCACAAGCGTTGCCAGTGGTAATTCTAGAGATACAGGCTGCCAGCCACACTCCGGTACAGTTTGATGGCATCGAGTACATACGGGTTGGCTCCTACAAAAAGAGATTGCGTGAGTTTGCCGAGAAGGAGCGGGCACTCTGGCGGGTATTTGATCAGGTATCTTTTGAACGGCAACTGGCGGCAGAGAATGTCCCGGCAGAGCAGGTGTTGAAGCTGCTCGACTACCCAGCCTATTTCGATCAACTGGATCTACCTCTGCCGGAGGGGCGTAACGGCATTCTGCAGGCGTTACAGTCGGATCACTTGATCCAGCTCAGTGATAGCGGCCAGTGGCATATTACCAATCTGGGGGCCGTACTGTTTGCCAAAAAGCTGGAAGATTTTCGGCACTTGGCACGTAAAGCAGTTCGATTGATTCTCTACCGTGGCAACAGCCGTGTTGAAACCATTCGAGAGTTATCCAGCAACAGGGGCTATGCGGTGGGTTATGAAGAGCTGATTGAACACCTGAAAACCTGGTTGCCATCCAATGAGGTGATCGGACAGGCATTTCGTCAAGAGTTGCCGATGTACCCTGAAGTGGCACTGCGGGAGCTGGTGGCCAATGCGATGATCCATCAAGATTTCAGTTTGACGGGTACCGGCACCATGATTGAGCTGTTTGATACTCGACTGGAGATTACTAATCCGGGCACGCCCTTGGTGGATACGGCTCGGTTTATCGACTCCCCGCCAAAAAGCAGAAATGAGGTGCTTGCCTCCTTTCTGCGTAGAATCAACATCTGTGAAGAGCGGGGTAGTGGCATTGACAAGGTAGTCACTCAAACTGAGCTGTTTCAGCTTCCTGCACCACTGTTTGAGACCTTTGAGTATCACACCAAGGTCACGCTCTTTGCCCATCGTGCATTTAAGGATATGGATAGGGAGGAGCGGATTCGTGCCTGTTATCAGCATGCGGTGCTGAAGTATTTGAATCGTGAGGTGATGAATAATTCGACCTTGAGAGAGCGATTTGGTATTGCAGAACACAATAAGTCAGCCGTTTCAGTGGTGCTTAAAGAGGCTGTTCAGGCTGGAGTGATCAAACTCTATGACCCTTCAGTAGGGGCGCGTGGCCGACGTTATGTGCCTTACTGGACAGATTGATTTGGTTGATGGTTTGTTGATTGCCAGCATGGATAGTAGTGGTTGTTTATTGTTAAGTTATTGTGTTAAAAGTAATAATTTGGTTGATGGTTTGTTGATTAGGGAGTATGAATGGTAAGTCAGACTAATGAACAGGCGCTCGAAGCCCTGATCGAACAAGTACTTTGTGGCATCAGTCGTGAAGTGTTGAAGGAGGAGGGGGGTAGTGATGCGGTGGCGCTACAGCAGAGTGACCAGTATCGCACCGAGATCGGCCACGGCTACCAGTTGGGTTGGACCTCTGACTATGATCGTGAATTTTCTATCGATACCGCTAAGTTCTGGGGCTTTCTGAACAGCACGCAGGCGGATGAGTTGGCCAAGCTGAAAGATCAGCCAAACTGGGAGCGGTTGATACTGGAGCACCTGAATAAGCGCATCAAGAAGCATGGCCTTCTCAAAGTGTTGAAGAATGGCCTGTCGATCAATGATGCCCATCTTACGCTGCTCTACAGTGCGCCATACAATGAGATTAACCCAGAGGTTGCAGAGAATTTCGAGCGTAATGTTTTTTCGGTGACGCGCCAGCTTTACTACTCACAGACCAACCCCAATCTCTCCATTGATATGGGGCTGTTCATCAACGGTTTGGCGATTGCCACGCTGGAGCTGAAGAATGCCTGGACCGGGCAGACCACCTACCATGCGATCAAACAGTATCGCGAGGATCGTGATCCAAGCGAGCCGCTGTTGCAGTTTGGGCGCTGTCTGGTCCACTTTGCTGTGGATACTGATGAGGTCTACATGACCACCCGTCTGGCGGGTAAAAAAACAGTTTTTCTGCCGTTCAACAAGGGGCACAGCTATGGCAAGGGCAACCCACCCGGTGATGTCTCTACTGGTGGGCACCGCACCGCCTATCTGTGGCAGGAGGTGCTGACACGCCAGAGTCTGACCAACATCATTGAACACTTTGCCAAGCTGGTTGGAGAGAAGGGTAACGACCCACTGAATCGGCGTACCCTCTACTTCCCTCGTTACCACCAGTTGGAGGTGGTGCGGAAACTGCTGGCACACGCCAGAACGCAGGGGGTGGGGCACACCTATCTGATTCATCACTCGGCAGGGTCGGGCAAGTCGAACTCGATCACTTGGGCCGCCTACCAGTTGATAGAGTAGTACAAGTCGGGAGGTGAGCGCCCGATCTTCGACTCAGTGGTAGTGGTCACCGACCGCCGTGTGCTGGATAAGCAGCTGAAGAATAATATCAAGCTCTTCTCTGAGGTGAAGAATATTGTTGCCCATGCGGAGAGTTCACAAGGGCTCAAGGATGCGTTGCAGGGTGGAAAGAAAATCATCATCACCACCATCCAGAAGTTCCCCTTTATTGTGGACGGTATTGAAGACCTGTCGGATAAACAGTTTGCCGTCATCATTGATGAGGCCCACAGCTCGCAGTCTGGTTCTGCAGCAGACAACCTGAACAAGTCTTTAGGAGAGGGCAGTCTATACGATGATGGTGAAGATGAGGTGCAGGATCAGATTCTGGAGACGATGCGTCGCCGCAAGATGCGGGGTAATGCCTCATACTTTGCCTTTACTGCAACCCCGAAGAACGCAACGCTGGAACGCTTTGGCGAGCAGCAACCGGATGGTACCTTCAAGCCATTTCATCTCTACTCGATGAAGCAGGCGATTGAGGAGGGGTTCATTCTGGATGTGGTTGCCAACTACACCACTTATCAGAGCTATTACGAGATTGAGAAGTCAGTCCGGGATAACCCGCTATTTGATAGTGCTAAGGCGCAGAAGAAGCTACGTGCCTATGTGGAGGGGAACAGGGAGACGATTGACGTTAAGGCGGAGATTATGGTCAGCCATTTTCTGGATCAGGTGGTTGCTGCCAAGAAGCTTAAAGGCAAGGCGAAGGGGATGGTGGTGACGCGAAACATCCAAACGGCTATCCACTATTTTCAAAAGGTGCGTGAACTNTTGAATGAGCGCAAGGCGGGATTCAAGGCGGTGATTGCCTTCTCTGGAAAGAAGACGGTTGAGGGAATNGAATATACCGAAGAGAGTATCAATGGCTTTCCCAGTAAGGACATCGAGGATCAGTTTGATAGTGATGAGTGTCGTTTGTTGGTTGTTGCTAACAAATACCTAACTGGTTTTGATCAGCCAAAACTTTCCACCATGTATGTGGACAAAAAACTGCAAGGGGTTTTGGCAGTGCAGGCGCTGTCTCGCCTGAATCGCAGCAATCATGCGCTGGGTAAGCGCACGGAAGATATTTTTGTACTGGACTTCTTCAATGCGAGCAGTGAGATCAAGAAGGCGTTTGATCCTTTCTACACCGCTACAAGCCTGTCGTCCCCCACTGATGTCAATGTGCTGCATGAGCTGAAAGAGGCACTGGATGAGGTGGGCGTATATGAATGGAATGAGGTTGAGCAGTTCAATGAGCTGTTCTTCAAGAGTGCCCCTGCCGAACAACTGAGTCCGACGATTGATCTCTGTGCAGACCGTTTTATCCATGAGCTGGAACTGGATGATGATGCTAAGGTGGATTTTAAGATTAAGGCCAAGCAGTTCATCAAAATTTATGCGCAGGTTGCCTGTATCTTGCCATTCGACAATGTGGATTGGGAGAAGCTGCACTGGTTTCTCAAATTCCTCATTCCGAAATTGAAGATCGAAGACAGGGATAAAGATGCGCTGGATGAGCTGTTGGAGAGCGTTGATCTCTCTACCTATGGGCTGGAGCGCACCCGACTAAAAGAGAAAGTTGGACTGGATGACTCGGAAAGCGAGGTTGACCCACAAAACCCGAATCCACGCGGAGTGCCATCCGATGAGCCAGATAAAGACCCATTGGATGAAATTATCAAGACGTTCAATGAGCGCTGGTTCCAGGGGTGGGAGGCAACCCCGGAAGAGCAGCGGGTGAAGTTCATTAATGTCGCCCGTCATGTGATGGATGATCCCAATTATGAATCCCAAGTCGTCAACAATCCGGACAAGCAGAACAGCCGTTTGGCACTGGAAAATCTGATTCAGAATGCAGTGAGTAAGGAGCGCCGCAGGGAGCTTGATCTATACAAGAGCTATGCACAAGACCCTGAGTTCAAGCAGGCGTTTGATGCTTCGATTGCACGATTGTTGTCGCAGGATATGGGGGGGGTTCGAGAGGCGTTGATGAGAGGGGGAGAGAGCTGAGGTGAGTGCCCAGATCAACTATCCAACAGATTGTAAGATACCGGAGGTAATGGTTTGGGTAGATGTGGATAAATGAGCGGAATAAACAAGAGGTATAAAAGGAGTTGTTGTGCCAAATAGACAGAATCAGTTCAAAAAATTGTTGAAGTTGATCACCGATGAGCGGCTTAGAAAATCATCTGTAAAGCGAAATGCAGGTGATTTGTTGGGTGCCACTGAAAGTGATAAGGGAAGGGTGGTCAATTCTGCATCATTTAGGCGATTACAGCATAAGGCACAGGTGTTTCCTTTAGATCCAAATGCGGCTGTACGTACTAGATTGACTCATTCCATTGAAGTTTCCCAGATTGGAAGATTTTTGGCGCAAAAGGTGATAGAAAAATGCGGGGTGGAAAAGGTCAGCTATAAGCAGTTGGCAGCGTTTGCAAATGTTGTTGAAACGGCTTGTCTACTTCATGATATTGGGAACCCACCATTTGGACATCTTGGAGAGTCGGCCATAAAAGAGTGGGCATCATCCAAGAATAGTTTAAATTTATTGGGAGATTTTGAGAGTTTTGATGGTAATCCACAAGGGCTTCGTTTAATGAGCTTTCTTGCTGGTTATGATGAATTTGGTCTGAATCTGACAGATGCTTTATTGCTTTCAACTATCAAGTATCCATGGTCTGTGGAAACGCAGCCAATTGATAAGCAGAGGAAGAAAATTGGGATTTATACCCAAGACTACAAAAATTATAAAAGGTGTTGCAAGGCGGTTGGGTGGAGTAAGGGAAAAGTCTTTCCTGTTACAAGATTAATGGAAGCTGCGGATGATATAGCATACTCAATGAGTGATCTGGAGGATGGAATTGAAAAAGGGATTATATCGATTGATGATTTAGCTGAGCATTTTAAAGAGTTTGTCCCATCCAAGGATGAAGCTGAAGAGAGAGGTATATCTTCAAAGGAACGTTTCATTACCTTTAAGACTGAAATTATTCGTGAATCGGTAGATGAGGCGGCAGGCATCTTTGTTGATAACCTTAAAGAAGTGCTTGCAGGAGGAGGCGGTGATCTGATCTCTGATGAAAATAAAATGGGAGGAGTCGTCAAGAAAATTAAACGTTATGCTCGAAAATATATCTACTCTGATTCATCAGCTGAACATATAGAGTTGGCTGGAAGGAGCGTTATTAAAGGCCTTTTGAAGCACTTTGAACGGTTGCTGGATAGCCAAAAAATTTCTGCGGAACTGTTTGAGGCACTAATTGAAAGAGATATGGGTAGGGTTCATCAAGAGGCAGAGAATTTTGATTTTGAGGTACGGTTGCTAGGGTTGTTGCCAAAGAGTTACTGTGATCATTACAAAATGAATAAGCGAGGTCATGAATCCATTAGAAGGCACCATTTGATTGTAGATTTTATTGCTGGGATGACAGATAACTATGCTTTAGAAACATTCCAGATGCTGGAAGGGATTAGGGTGAACTGATATGGGGGAAGAGGAGCTGGCAAGACACCCTTTTATGTATTTGGTTGAGTTGTTTTCCAAGGAGGAAGCAATCTTTTATTTTAGCAAGTATATATATATTCCAGATGCATTGTCTGATGAACGACAGATTATCAAGGTACCATCTCATGAAATATCTGTAGATTGGGTGTTAGACCAATTCAGATCTTTGAATGAAGAGCAGGAGTTGGCTATTCATTCGACGGTAAAAATCAAGGGAAGAGTAATGCATATTCCTATGATTGACTTTTCTATTGAAGAGGGTATTGATGGTAATATTTTTCAGAGGATGAATAACTTTCTTCCGAAGAAGGTTCTGGAAAATATAGTGTTCTTCGATAGTGGTCGATCTTATCATGCCTATTCTGATCGTCTATTGAGGCCGAGTGAGTGGATAAATTTTATGGGTAGATTACTGTTGATTAATCTAAAAAACAGCAATGAAATTGTTGATTCCCGTTGGATTGGGCATCGCCTGTTGGGAGGGTATTCATCTTTAAGGTGGTCAAATAATACAGCCCAATATTTGTCTATTCCTACATCATATAGGTTATCAGCAAAGCATTTAGTGAGAGTATAGATCATATCGTTACCCAATTCTCCCGCCCAGCATAAAGTACTGGACACAAACTGCCTGACCTGATTCAATGCTCTCCAAATTTCACTGGAGAGCGACATGCCTA
>DUYW01000122.1 GCA_013349825.1 Gammaproteobacteria bacterium
TTCGAATATTTCTTTCTCTCTGTCATTTCTATTTCCTCTTGTTAAGGTCATTATCCTTAACTCAGGTGTGCAGGGCTATTGGACCACATCAATCCACCATGGATCAGTATCCAGACACTATTCTGGTAGATGTTGCGGAACAGGGTGAGTTGGCGGTTAAAAAAGTCAGGGACAGTATTGAGTTGGACTGTAGCTACTCCGTTGCCTTTATTGATATGCGTATGCCCCCAGGTATTGATGGACTCGAAACCGCTATCCGGATTCGTGAAATTGCCCCCGACATTGAAATCTTCATCATTTCTGCCTATTCCGACTACAGTATGAAAGAGATTCAACAGGCACTACGCTATGGTGTCTTCTTTCTACAAAAACCGATTGCCGTAGAGGAGTTCAGAAACTTTACGTTTAATGCCATTGAGTTGTGGCAACAGAAAGTGACCCTCCACCAGGTTGAACAGAGACTTGAGCAGTTGATCTTGGAACAGTCGGGTGACTTCTGGGAATACTACCCCGACGAAGGCCATTTTACGCCCAGTAAAGAGTGGAATATCCTTACAAAAAATAACGCCACACCCAACCAGTCCGGTAATCTAATGACACAGATTCATCCAGATGATCGGGGGAAGCTCAAAGCTGAATTCCAACGAAAAAGTGGTTTTTTCTCACTCATCTGCCGCGTCAATAGTGATAGCAATCACTATCAGTGGGTCCATACACTGGGACAGATCAAGACCATACCCGGGCAGTACAGGCGCTATATCATTGGAAAAACTGTGGTGATCAGCAGTGAGAAGGGATCACAATCAGTGGACCATGCCGCTACTATTGAATACCAGCATCTACAACAACTCACCTCTCTTAATAAAGTCGCACAATCCTCCAATATGACCTTGATGAATCAATTGATGCAGCGGTTATTGAGCACAACGCATCCTTTCATTCTACTGTCTCTCACTGTTGATGGCCTCGATCATATCACCCACACCTCCGGTGACAGCGCAGCGCACCAAGCAGTTCTGGAGTGCTTCAACAGGTTGGAGAGAGTACTGAAACAAGATCACAGGATTTTCATCACCTCGACTACTCGGCAATGGCTTATTATTGTATTTGGGCGTACCTCAAAAGAGGCCCTTGATGCACTCAAACAGGGGGTTCAGCAAGCCCTCTCATTTGACTTCTCACCCTCGATGGCCCGTGGCCGTCTCACGGCCTCTGTAGAGGGTTTTCATTATCCGCAGCAACGTGCATTGATTGAGGCACTCTTGCTTGAGGTGGCCTCTGGTAATTCTGGATAAACCGGACTGAGAACCCAAATTTTCCAGAGCAAGACAGCATGACTAATCGACTGTAAGCCTCATCTCTCCTGACTTCTGACTCATGGATAATTTTTTGAGAAAATTCATCCCCAATAATGGCTCTTGTAGTTTAGGGACCACAACTGCAGCCACATGATCCTGCTGAATCCCGACAAAACGCACACGATCAATAACCACTTTATATGCGATAACCTTTCCCGCTGCGGTCTCCAGTGTCACCTGGTTTGCCGGACTGTTTTCATGCTCAAGCCCCAGTGTAGCCGACATCTTCTCCGGTATTGAGAGGTAACTGGCACCGGTATCCACCAAAAAATGGACTGGCAGCCCATTGATTGAGCCGTCCCCTCTGAAGTGGCCTCTGCGATCTGCCTTGAGCACAACCACCGTACCATGATCAGAGATCATAATTTGTGCAGGGGGGCTCTCCAGCCCCCATGAGAAGGCAAAATAGATCACAACAAACGCTACAACCACGTAGAGCAGGTCACTCAATCGAGTCGGTTGCCGACGGGGGCTGGATGCGCTCATTATTATAACAAGTTTACTAATTTGAGCTGCGTGCTGCGATAACCTGCTGTGCCATAACTCGGAGTGACAGCAGAACCAGCAAAATTGCTGCACCGCTCTCTAACCAATGTGGAACCAGATGCTGACTACTCTGTAGCTGCGCCTCAATATCAACGGCCATGAAATCGATGGTCCAGTCCAGTATCAGCCCCAGCAAAATACTGGAACTCACCAATCCGGACAGGTAAGCATAGAGCGCCTTCATCCCCATCTCTTTTTTGACAACAGCCAAGGTGCCGATATTGGTTGCTGGCCCCGCCATCAGGAATACCAGTACAGTACCTGGAGACATACCTGCCAACAGCAGTGCTGCACCAATCGGGGTCGAGGCGGTTGCACAAATATACATTGGAATACCAATCAGGACCATCATGACCATTGCAGGGAAGCCACTCCCCCATGAGGAGAGAAGATCGGGAGGCGCCAGTGTCAAAACTGCGCCAGCCATCACAATACCGATGATGATCCAGTGGATGATACCGGCTAACAGGGTTGTTGCAGCATAGACAACACCTTCTACGGTCCGTTTCAGCCATGAGTCCGCAACGACTTCAACTGCAGCTTGCTGAGTGACAGAGATGGTGTTGATGGCACCAAAAGCACTGTTGGGTTGATAGACAGGTTTCACTGGCTCCGTTTTCTCACTACGCAGCACCAGGGTTGCAATGACCCCGGTAAAAATAGCACTGATGATGGCGGCAATTGGACGATAGACTGCCATAAAGGGGCCTAACAGTGCATAGGAGACTGCAATTGAGTCAACCCCGGTCTCAGGTGTGGCAATCAAGAAGGAGAGGGTTGCTTCTTTAGAGGCTCCACCACGACGTAACCCTACGGCAGCCGGGAGTACACCACAGGAGCAGAGCGGTAACGGCGCACCAAGGATAGATGCCTTGGTGACCGGCCAAATCCCCTCACCACCTAACCAGCGCCCCATTAGATCTTCTGGTATCCAGGCTCTGATCAGCCCGGCAAATAGCAGTCCTAGCAGTAGCCAGAGACTGGCATCCATGAGAATTGTAAGGGTATTATGTGCAAAGCTGGTCAATAGTTCCATAAAGCAGAAAATACCACCGTACTAAACTACGAAGTCAAGAGAGATTGCAGGTCAGCAACAGAACGAACCCTTAAAATTTCAACTCAGGGTCCTGGAGTGCGGTGATAATGTTGCACCCCCCTTCACTGCAGTGGTTGTCACACTGATTGACAATACTACTCAATTTATCTCGCATCCAATGGAGGTCTTCAATTTTATGTTCAAGTTCATCCATCTTCTCCTGAGCAAAGGTATTGGCAGCACTACAGGCATCACGACCATCAATCTCTAACAGTGTACGAATTTCAGCCAGCGAGAAGCCGAGTTTTTTGGCACGTCGAATAAACAGCAGTTGCTGAATCACCTCCTGAGGATAGGTGCGATAGCCACCGCCTTGCGGACGAGGTGGTTCTTGAATCAACCCTTCGCGCTGATAGTAGCGAATGGTCTCGACATGACAGTTTGAGAGTTTTGCAACCTGGCCAATGGTTGGCTCTCTAACCATTTTGATCTTCTCCACTCTGCCAGCTTCTACGATTGATAGCGTAGTGGTCAACATCTCCTTTAAACGGGAGTTTAAGCATGCCTACGATTTGATTGACCTCTTTCGGCTCATTAAACCCTTCAATTCCAAACTGCACCCCCTGCTGCCCCATCTTTGGTTGCTGCTGATAGGTACCAAAAATCCGGTCCCAGCATGAGAGGTTAAAACCAAAATTGGAGTTTGCTTCATTCTCATTCACCGAGTGGTGAACACGGTGCATATCAGGCGTTACAAAAAGCCAACGCAGAACCGTATCCACACCGACTGGAAGACGGATATTGCCATGGTTAAACATGGCCACTGCATTTAAAGTCACCTCAAACAGTACCACTGCCGCTACAGGTGGCCCCAATAAGAGTATCACTGAAAATTTGATCACCATGGAGAGTACAATTTCAATAGGATGGAAACGGGCGCCCGTTGTCACATCGTAATCGAGATCAGCATGATGTACACGGTGCAGGCGCCACAACAATGGAATCGCATGAACCACAACATGCTGTAGCCAGATGGCAAAGTCCATCACAACCAGGGTGAGCAGAATTTGAGCACCCACAGATAGATCCAGAAGTTTAATCACACCCCACTGTTCTGTTGCGGCAAATGCTGCTACGCCCACTGCAGCCACTGGAAACAGTAGTCGGACCAATACGGTATTAAGGGCAACTAACCCCAGGTTATGGCTCCACCTCTGCCAGCGGCTTAGCCGTAGCTGACGCTGAGGCGAGAGAATCTCCCAACTTGCAACCAGCAGAAATATTCCAAAAAACAGTGTGAGGCGGATGACCGGTTCATACTCTAACACCCATTGCTCTAACTCCATCTCACCTCTCCCTGTCTAATAAGCATTGAGAACAGTCATCACATCCGTGCAAGCCGTGTTGAAAGAGCCACCAACCATCACTCCTCAGCTTCCTTCTTCTCGATGATCATCTCTCGTTGCCGCTCCATGATTTTTTTATCAATAATAGAGCGATGTGAGTCAATCATGCTCTGAAACTCCACGGCCATCAAAATCTTTCCAAACGGGGTTGCATCGGTTTCACGCACCATAACCACGTAGCTCAAACCTCGAACTTCAGACTGATCGGCAAAACGGACGGTGATGTCGATGATCTCTTTGTTGTTATAGGCCTTGGTGGTGGTAAATCGACACCCCCCAGAGCTGAGATTGATGGTTTGTGGTTTGGCTACAGCTCCCGATTTTCCTTGCACAAGTGAAAGAATGTAATCCATCTTCTCATTCATCGCCTGAAACAGGTCAGCATGACGTTTGTTGTGGCTCTGTTCTGTTTTGATACTCTCAAAAATGACTTTGTTGGCTTGGGCCAGAGTACTGAGCCTAAGTGTCTGATTGATCTCTGAAGCAACCTCTGGCAACTTCTCTTTCGGCACATGACGAACCGTGATTGCAGCATCAATATCAACTCGAAAATGTTCTCTCTGATTTTCTGCCATGACTACATCTCTATATTCATAGTGGTTACTCGGATCACTAAAAAATAGTGTTTTCTATCCTGAAAAATGAATTTTAATCGATTGGAGAATTAAGTTTTATTCTTTTTATCATTCTCCCCGGAGAGGACAAATAATCCTCACAAGATTGACAATAAATCAGGTATTTTCTCATGTATTTGAGTATAGAGACCCTTGAATGAACCGGCGACCTACGGCCAAGCGCTTGTCCGAGAACTCGATTTCTTTAATTTCTAAAACACTAATACACTGATTACCAAGTACTTATACTTTGATAAATGTCTATTTTACTATTCTCAGACAGCCGTCTGGTGAGGCAACCAAACCTCTACCAGAGCACCTTCATCGACTCCCTCACTCTGTAATGATATCTGACCACCAAACCCTTTCGCAAAATTGGCACTGGCGTGTAAGCCATTTCCACTGCCACCCTGTTTAGAGCTCTTTCCATGATTGAAAATATGACCTATATCTTCAGATTTAACTCCTATCCCATTGTCTTTAATTGAAAAGCATACTCCGTTGGCCTCTTCAAAATCCATCAGAAAAGCTTGTAGAATCAATTCACCATCCTCTCGATGGCTTGCGCTGATCGCCTCAACTCCATTTTTTACCAGACTGAGCATGGTAATGAACAGTTGATTACGAGGCAAAATAACCTCATTGAGCCCCGCAGCCACCTCAATTTTTACATCAATGCCTAAACGCAAAATTTCTGGCTCAACCAGAGCCACTACCTCCTTTAAAAAGGATTCTGGATGTAGTCTGGATACCTGGAATGTCGGTTTGCTACTATGCATCTGCAATCGAACAACACTTGAGATGCTTGTGATTCCAGTTTCAACATTTTCCACTGGAACCGATAACCCATCCCGGCTAACCCGCTGCAGCACCTGAATCACCCCCTCCAGCATTCCTGATGTGCGCTCAGGAAGCACCTCATCCCTCTGTTCTGTCAAACGCTCCAGTAACACTCCAATTTGTTCGAGAGGACGTATAGCCGATTTTCTGATAGCAATGAGATCACCCGACATGCTGGTTAATGTATTCCCGATATTGTGCATAATATTCGCTGACATCTCCGCAACCCCTTCCTGAAAGGCGATCATATGCTCTTTCTCTTCCAGATCATGCTGTTTTGTAACATCCCGGATCAACACCAACTTTTGAGAGGTAGAGTCATCTACAAGCAGAGGTGTTGTGGTTACCTCTAACAAAACCTTATTGCCCTCATCATCAGAGAAAAAAAGTGTCTCAATCGATAGCCCATCTTCTGAAAGTATTTTCCCGACGGGGTCTGATAACTCAACAGGAAACAGATCTGGAAAAGAGACAAGATCTGTCATTCCAAGCTGCGGAAACTGAGACTCAGCGGCAGGATTATTTATTACTACATGAGTATTTGAATCAATAACAACAATGGAATCTCTCATATTTTCCATGATGGAGGAGAGTTGATTATTACTCCGTCTTAACTCTTCGGTGCGCTCAACCACCTTCTCTTCGAGCGTAGACAACAACTCTTCCCGCTCGATGCGTAACGTTGCCTCAGCGACCATGCTTTGAAGTAGTGCTTCGACCCCCTCACTGAGATGGACCAGCTCTTTTGATGAGTAACTTCCAGCAGAGTGATCTATCACACTATGCGACTCAACCTGATGAAGGTAACTGTCCACTTTACGTATAGGAAGAACAACGAGTGCGCGAACTTGCACAAAGAGAAGAAATGCCAGTAGCAACACAGCGAAAAGTATCCACATTACCAACTCGTTGATCTGTGCTTCTAACCGCTTGAATTGTGTATTCAGGTTCCAGCGTAGTGCAATTGCACCAAAATATTCCCCTTCAAAAACAATCTTGCGTTGCGTTGTCATCACCTTTTCAGTGGTCATATTTTCCGTGAAATCACCACTGCAACCGGGCACATCCTCCCCCCACTGCAACAGTGGACGATGACTATAATCACAGAACTCTGCTCCGAGCAGATTTGGATGAATCTCTACCAGCCCCTTCAGGGTAGTCTCTAATACCGGGATATCTTCACTCAACAACGCATCCAGCAGTGTGGTGGAGAAAAGCGCTGTACGTTTATTGATCTCATCCTGAAGCTGTTCCAACTGGCTGTCATACATGGCTTTAGAGAATGTGACTGCGCCAAGCCAAACCAGCAGAAGACTCATCCCCAGCATCAGCCAGAAGGTCTGTGTGCCTACAGACCAGCTTCGAAAGGAAAATTTAAACATAAAACAGTTAAGAGTCTCCTTTTACTGCAAGAAGGCTCCACTATTGTGAATTGCCTTGCGCACAGAGTTATAAGCCACATCATCTCCCATCACAAAACCATCTTTTTTCAGTACCTTAAGCGTTTTTTGATCATCAAAGGCAAGTAACACTTGAGTCAAGGCATTTTTAACCTCTTCAGAAATACCACTGCGTACCGCCCATGCCTTTGTTGCAAGCTGGAACTCTTTAAGTATTCGAATCTTACGCCCTTTTTTGAGCAATTTTTTATAAGTACTCGACTTCAGTGCGCCAGCATCATAATCTCCCTTCGCAACGGCTTCTCCCACTTTGTCATGTCGCCCAAGATAGTCATATTGTTCCAGATCGGCTGCATGGACACCGGCCTCGGCCAGTAAAAGCTGAGCAAAAAAGCGTCCGATCGTCGACTGTTCACTGCCAAAAGCAAAGCGTTTTCCCTTTAAATCCTCCAGTTTGTTAAAATGGCTATCCGCATGGGCAATGATATATCCACTACGCATCTTCTTGCCCTTTTTACTCTCCATCGCTAGCAAGGTAATTTCGGACTCTTTCTCTTTTGCCAATACGTAAGATGCGGGTCCAAAGCGTGCAAAATCAACTTCTCCTTTAGCCAGCCGCTCGATAGCCCTTTCATAGCTGGGTGAGATACGTGTATGGATAGACACTTTTTCACCCAGTGCCTGAGTCAATTTTGTCTCCAACGCACTGAGTAGTGGACGAAACTGAGTCACAACAGCACTTGGTTTATCAGAGGCGTAGAGACCAAAATTGAGGTCGATATCTGCCTGCACCGTACTGACACTCATCCATAAAGCGAAAATTGTCATATAGTTCTTGATCTTGATCTTGATCTTGAAATTCATTTTGTTTTCTCTACTCTTGATTAAACATATTTTATAGAATACCTATTATTTCAAAGTATTACTACCTCAAGTTTCGGAGTTTATTTCTCGCACAAATCTAACTATAACAACATGATTCATAACGATTAGAAGCCTCTGGAATGGTATAATAATGTGATTCTTGACA
>DUYW01000218.1 GCA_013349825.1 Gammaproteobacteria bacterium
ACAGAAACCTCTCAAGCCGAACTGAACATTACTGTTTCAGCCATCTCTGATGGCGTTGAAAATGGTGTAACAGTCGATCTGCAGAGCGGCACCACCACCATTGAGAGCAGCTATCACAACTTCTCGGTCGGCACAGTTAATATTGGTAACAATGCAAGCAGTTCAACGATACTTAACCTGACTGCAACCTCCCCTGAAACATTAACCAATGACGGTATCATCAACCTAACAAACGGGCTCCTCCATGGAGACTCTGAGATACAAATTTCTACTGAAACACTGCTCAACAACGATAGCGGCATCATCAATGTACAGCAGGGGCTGGGAGGCAGTAACTCAGTACGCACCATTGATGGATCACTGACCAATAACGGCACCATCAACCTGACTCATGATCTCACCGTCTATCTCTACTCCAGTGATGTCTTTACCCAGCACGGCACGGTGGATCTGGGAGCCGACACCACACTGACTGTTCAATATGGCACCATGGTGGTCGGCAGTGATTCGATCTTCACCGGTACCGGTGATATCAATTTCGCCGATACAACCGCCCTCAATCTTGATTCCGACTTTATCTCCGCCCATACCATGGCTGCCAGTGGCACCCTCACCATTGGCAGCACCGATGCTACGGCACATACCTTTGAGAATGATGGCACCCTGACACTGACTGGAGACTCCATCAGCAGCACCATCAACCTCAATAACGATGGCACCCTTAACATCGACAGTTACTACACCTATGTCGATGGTGGATTCCACAACGCCACACTGGGTACAACCAACATCGGCAACAGTACCGCCTATCTCAACAAGCTCAGCCTGAGCAGTGCATCCGGCCTGACCAATGACGGCACCATCAACATTACCAGCAACTACTCCAGCAGTAACGGTTATGGTGAGCTGGAGGTGACTAATGGCACTCTGATCAATAACGGCACTATCCACATCTTCCAGGGAGCAGGTGGTGTCAATACAAACCACCTTATCGATGGTGCTGTCAATAACACCTCAACTGGTCTGATTGATATTGATCACAATCTAACAGTCACCAACTTTGGCTCATCAATCACCAACAGTGGCACCATCGATATCGCTTCAGGTGCCACGGCCACACTGAGTGGCTCCGGCACCATGCTGATCAACGACATTGGTGCAACCATTCAGGGTGGTGGTAGCGTTACTGTAGATATGCTGACCAATAGCGGCACTATCGGCCCTGGTAACTCAGCCGGCACCCTCACCATCAATGGTGATTTCGTCAATAACAGTGATGGTGTAATCAATCTGGAGGTCGGTGGCACCAACAGTGGTGAGTACGATCAACTGGTGGTAAATGGTAATGTCACGCTGGGCGGCACACTCAACATTTCAATACTGAATGGTTTCACCCCCGGCAGTGCCTTTACCCTGAAGTTGCTTGATGTCAGTGGTTCCGTCAGTGGAATCTTCACCACCGTCAACACGCCTTCAGCAGCAGGATGGGGTATATCGGTCGGTACGGATGGTGATGGAGATCTGGCGGTCCATATCACTACACCAGTTACAGCAACCAACGATACGGGTGCGGTAAACGAAGATGCCACACTCAATGTAAGTAATGCTTCAGGTATTCTCAGCAATGATATCAACACCGATAGTGGAGAAACACTCACTGTAACCACAATTCGTACTGGCGACGAAAACGGCAGTGGCACCAGTGGCAGCATAGGTACTGCTCTCACTGGGACCTACGGTACGCTGACACTGCAGAGTGACGGCAGCTATAGCTATATTGCCGACCAGGCAGCAGCCGATGCACTGGCTTCCGGTGTAACAGCCACCGACTACTTTACCTATACGGTCGATGACGGACGTGGCAGTACCGATACTGCCCAGCTGACCATTACAGTAACCGGCACCAATGATGGCCCTACCGCAAACACAGACACCAACTCCGTCAACGAAGATGCCACACTCAACATCAATGCGGTCAGTGGTGTCATTCAGAATAATGATGTGGACCTTGATGACGCCATGACCGTCACCACCATCCGTACCGGGACAGAAGCAGGGTCCGGCACCAGCGGAACCATCGGTAGTGCTCTGATCGGCACTTACGGTACCCTGACCATCAACAGTGACGGCAGCTATGACTACAGTGCGGACCAGATCGCGGCTGATGCACTGGCCAATGGAGCCAGCGGTAACGATGTCTTCACCTATACCATCACCGATACTGCAGGGGCTACTGATACTGCAGAGCTGGTGGTCACTGTCAATGGTCTGAATGATGCCCCCACCCTCTCTTCCATGGCTGGTGCCGTAGACAGTATTGATAGTGGCAATGAGGTTGAAATCACCTTTACAGAGTTGACAACCCAGGGGGATGAAACAGATATTGATGGAACAGTAAGTGCCTTTATTGTACAAGCTGTCACTAATGGTACCTTGATGATCGGCACCACTAGCGCAACAGCTACTGCCTTCCATGCCAGCACCAACAACACCATTGATGCCACCTACAAGGGGTACTGGACACCTGACGGTAACGCCACAGGGACACAGACTGCATTTACAATTAAGGCGGCAGATGACCTTGGGGAGCTTTCCCTCTCTCCAGTCAATGTTGAAATTACAGTCAACCCAATTATTTCAGTCAGTGACCAAGTGGTAACCGAGGGAGATACAGCCACCTTTACTATCACACTATCTGGCTCAACCAGCCAAACAGTAACTGTCGATTACGCAACACAGGATAATGGCACAACGGCAGCCGTTGATTACACCGCTGTCAGTGGCACACTTACTTTTGCTGCCGGAGAAACCAGTAAAACGGTAGCCATCACAACCACCAATGACAGTATCGGTGAATCAGCAGAGAGAATTTCATTTGCCCTCTCCAATGCCTCCAATGCGCTATTAACCCGAAGCAGTACAACCGCAGTTACACTAGACGGCAATGGGGACTACATCAAGGTTCAAGACCAGAGTGTACTGGATATCAGTGGCAGTATGACCATTGAGGGGTGGTTTAAGCCCACAGAGGGGGTAGGAACTGAGATACTGGTAGCACGCTGGGACTATGCCAACAGTGACCGTAGTTTCCAACTCTATCTCTCCAACGGAGCTCTCTATTACAACCTGAGTGATGATGGCACCAACAGCATCAGTTCAGGTGGTGGTATGGGTGCTAGTCTGAGCACCAATGCCTGGGCACATGTAGCACTGGTTTATGACCAGACTGCCGGGGCTGTATATGGCTATTTGAATGGGGAATTGATCCACACCCGTCTAATTTCTGCCTCTGAGGATCCCGGTTTCAGTGGTATCCACCAAGGTAACTCCGATCTGCTGTTCGGTGAACAAATGGCAGGGCATGGTGGATATTTCCAGGGTGAAATGGATGAGATTCGTCTCTGGTCAAGTGCTCGCAGTGAGACTGAAATCCAGAATACGATGTATGAGGAACTCGCCGGCAGTGAAACCAACCTGAATGGTTACTGGAAGTTCAATGAGGGAGATAGCAATATTGCCGAAAACAGCTCCGTTGCAACTGGCGGTGCTGCCGCCAGTGGTGAGCTGGATGCAATCGTGCTGGATAATGGTGGCTGGAACCTGAACAGTGGCAACACGCTACGTGAAAACAGCAGCGGCACGGACCAACAAACAACCACCGCTCTCCATTTTGGCGGGGGGGCCAACGCCAGCAATCATGGCACTGACTTTGTCTCTGTCTCTTATAATAGTGTGTTGCTGCCAACTTCTACCCTCTCACTGGAGGTATGGGTCTATTTCGACACCCTCAACAGTACCTTGGGTAGCTCTACACATACCATTATTGATACTGCCAGTAATGAAAGTGGTGTAAATAGTGGATACACCCTGAGCGCCGGAGGTGGTGAGGTCAAATTGGCCATTGGCCAGAGTGCTGCCTGGTCTGAGGCGGTTACCAGTGGCGCCGGATTGACTACTGGTACGTGGTATCACATTGCTGCCACCTACGACAGCAGTGGCACAACACACCTCTATATTGATGGAGTTGACCACGTTGCAAACGCCTCTGCGATGAGTGGTGTAATCCACTATGCCGACACACCGAATCTGACCATTGGAACAGCAACTGATCCAGATTATGACAGTCGGACCTTGGATGGAAAGGTTGATGAGGTCCGTATCTGGTCTGATGTTCGCACTTCGGCAGAGGTCAGTACGAACATGAATCAGGAGCTGGAAGGAAATGAGGCCGGACTGGAAGGGTACTGGAAACTCAACGAGGGGGATGGCACAACCATACTCAACCAGACCGACCATGCCGGACTGGACGGCAGTATCCAGGGCAATGTAGCCTGGGACGGAAACAGTGGTAATCCGGTCAGCTACGATACTATTCATGCGATTGTTACAGTAGAAGATAATGATGCCATTCAACTGGACGGTGGTGCAAATACCAGTAGTGGTACACAGCGTACGCCATCAATGACCGCCTTGAACAATGGAAATTATATCGTGGTCTGGGAGGGTACCCATGCGCTGGAGAATGGCAGCAGTGCAGATGGGACTGCCATCATCGGTCAGATCATCAATGCTGCAGGGGAGAAGCTGGGAACTGAATTTATTGTAAATGCAGGCACCACAGGCAACCAAGGAACCAGCGGGCTGGATGTCGCTACCCTGACAGATGGACAATTCGTAGTGACCTGGTTTGATGCTGCTGATGAGATCACCATGCGTATCTTCCAGGAAAACGGCACACCGGCAACAGCTGATATCATTGTCAGTGATACCTCCGATTTTGAGGCTTATCCCAAGGTCACTGCGCTTACTGATGGCAATTTTGTCGTATCCTGGACAATTGATTCCAGTAATGCGACCTATACCGATTCACCGGATGCCATCAACCATATTATTTATGACAATACCGGATCAGAACTCTATACAGGAACAGATGAGTCCTTCCAATATGGACCTTCCGCAATTGATAACTCTACAGTCACAGCAAAAAATCAATACAACATCACCGCTCTGGAGAGTGGCGAGTATATGGCCACCTACAGCTCTAACTCCGGGGCAGGTGCCAATGGCTGGGATATCTATGCCCGCATTCTAAACAGTGATGGATCACAGAAACAGGCTGAGTTCAAAATCAACACAACNGATGCTGGAAACCAGTCGACCCCTGCGGTTGCAGCACTAAAAAGTGGTGGCTTTATTGCTGTCTGGACAGATGAAAATGATGGCGATGGTGCCGGTAATGGTTACGCTGTTATTGCACAGCGCTATGAATACAGCTCAGGCTCCAGCAGCTGGGTGAAGAGCGGCAATGAGATCCAGGTCAACAGCTACATCACCGGAAACCAGCAGACCCCCATGGTTACCGGCCTTGAGGGAGGGGGCTTTGCCGTCACGTGGTTGTCGATGAGCCAGGATGGAGATGACTGGGGTGTCTATTCGCAGCGCTTTGATGCAGAGGGCAGTAAAGTAGGCAGTGAGCAGTTAGTCAATGTTATTACCGCCAACCAACAGCTTGATCCTGATATTACGGCACTGGATAACGATAGTTATGCCATCAGCTGGTATGACAATACCGATGATATATTTACCCGCATCTACACTGACCCCGCGCAGGTTGATCCGATTATCATTGATCTGGGCCGGGATGGCATCAATATTGTCTCAGCCAGCACAGAGAATCACTTTGCCATGACACCCGATGGCTCAATGACCCCCACCAACTGGCTCTCTGCCGATGATGGTTTCCTGGCACTGGATCTCGATAACGATGGAGTCATCAATAACATCACTGAGCTATTCTCGGAGTACTATCAGGGGGAACGCTATGCGAGTGGTCTGGATGCTCTGCGTACACTGGATGAGAACAGCGATGGCTTTGTAGATGCTCTCGACAGCCAATTTGATAAGCTTCAGGTATGGCAGGATCTGAATCAGGATGGTGTCAGTGACAGCAATGAGCTGCAGTCACTCTCCGCCACAGGTGTTACACATTTTGACCTGAATATGGACAGCACCAACCAGGTTGTGGGTCAAAGTTTAATCATGAGTGAGGGGGCTGCACAATTGAGTGATGGTGGTTCTCTCACCTTTGCAGAGGTTGCTCTATCCGTGACACCTGCCATCGTTGACACCCCCAACTCGTTCCTGTTTGGAGAAAACCTTGATCTTTCAGCCGCCATCAACACACAAGATTTAGGCCGAGGATGGGTTGAGCTGATTTTTGGTGCTCCACAAGTTGAAACCGTTCAGATTGAAGATCTCCTGGAGTTGGAGAGCCACGAGATACCGATGGTTACCCACACCGAACCCCTCGTGGATAACGCTGAATGGCTGAACCACCCCATCCACTCCGGTGCATCGGATGGCTATGCAATGGAGGGGTTTGAGGTCAACCTGCAGATGCACCAACAAACCTATCAGTTGATCCTTGATAGTGTGATTTTAGATAACACTTAAGAACTGTGAGGAGCCTGTCAAAGAACTGTCATTTATGGTTGGCATACTGTTTGCTGTAACCTCAATGTATTGAATAACCATCATGGCTACAGGTGAAAATAACCTCCGCAACGTGATAAAATATAAGCAATTACTAACCTAGACCCACCTGATGATACAAAACAAGTTACTCATCTCTTCAATTCTTCTGCTCACCTCTACAGAGCTCGCTGCTCATCCACTGTCCGAGGCGATTCAGAAGGCACTGAATAGCAATCCGCAAATGCAATCTGCGCGGGCGGGGATTACCATTGCCGAAGCACAACTGAAACAGATGCAGGGAGCCTACTATCCAACCATTGATTTAGCACTTCAATCTGGCAAGGAACATACCAATAAACCCGGAGCGCCTCCTGAAGGTGGCGATCCAACCATGTTCAAACAGGATCACAGTCTGACCCTGACTCAGAAACTCTTTGATGGTGGGATGACCGACAGTGTCGTTGAGCGTAGTGAGAAGATGCTTAACAATGCACGTATTCACCAGCGAGATATTGAGGGCACCATCTCCATTAACGTCATTGAGTCATGGTATGAACTCTACCGCTTGCAACAGGTCATCAAATTGACCGAAGAGAATGTAGCCAAACATAAACTGGTTTTTGAGCAGATTCAACAAAAGGCTGAAGCCGGTGCTGCCGCGCAGGCTGAGCTGGCGTTGGCAGAGGGGCCCTATATACTCTCTTTGACCGCCCTGGTTGCCAACAAGGGGCTGTACCGGGACGCGACTGCCCGATACGCTACTGTGGTGGGTGAACTACCTGTACTACCACTACCATCTCCTGATCTGGAAATTGAAGTGACTCTGCCTGAAAATGTTGATCAGGCCATTACCCATGTTCAGGCCAATGCGGCAACGATCCAGACGGCAATCTCCAATTTGCAGGCTGCCGAGGCAGATCGCAAGGGGGCCCAGTCCAGCCTCTTCCCCACCTTCGATTTTGAACTGAAAAACCTATTCAAAAATGATGCCGGTGCCGTTGAAGGAAAAGAGTATGGTTGGACGGCTCTATTAAAGATGAATTACAACCTGTTTCGAGGTGGTACAGACAAGGCCCGACGAGAAGAGACAGCCACTGCAGTCGTGGATGCAAAAGAGCAACTTGATCTGGCCCGGCGTGGTGCTGAAGAGCAGACAAAGATTTTGTGGGGTGCTGTAGAAGTTTCTAACGATATTCTTGAACTCAACCACCAGCAACAGCTGATGGCCATTGCGACCCGCGACACCACCAATGAACAGTTCAAGATGGGTGAAGTGGACATTATGGCCATTATGGGGGCTGAAGATGCCCTGTTTGCTGCAAAGCAGGCCGTTTTACAGGAAGAGGTGACTGGCGCACTCTCCCGCTTCCGTCTATTGAATCAGCTAGGATATCTGACGGCTACCCCCTGCAACAGCGCTGATTGTGATGCTGCTACTGACAACAAACCGAACAGTGATGAAGTTCATGAAGCTGAAGATCGTGAACAACAGATGATGGAACAAATTACAGATAAAATGGGTCATCAAGTGGATCAGTTACTGGATACCCCCCTATCTGATTCAACAACTGAAACTGAAACAACATTACCAAGTGATGCACCTGCTGTCGCCCCTACTGCAGCCGATTCGCCTTCTGTAACTGAGCAAGAATCCACTAAAGTCATTCCTGTTTCAGAACCAGAGCCAGAGCCAGAGCCAGAGCCAGAGCCAGAGCCAGAGCCAGAGCCAGAGCCAGAGCCAGAGCCAGAGCCAG
>DUYW01000109.1 GCA_013349825.1 Gammaproteobacteria bacterium
TCGTTAAATAGTGGAACTATTCGCCTCAAATGATGACAAAATCTGTCTCAAATCAGCTTCCCCTCGCTACGACTTCTATTCTCGGACAACCACCTAGGATCACCATGCAAAACTACAAAAAGGATTTTCTCGATTTCGCCATTGCTGCCGACGTACTTCGCTTCGGGGAGTTCACCCTCAAGTCGGGCCGTATCAGCCCCTACTTCTTCAATGCCGGGCTATTCAACACCGGTGCGCAGATGGCTCGCCTTGGCAAGTATTATGCTGCTGCCATTGTCGAGAGTGGTATCGAGTTTGACTTGATCTATGGCCCTGCCTACAAGGGTATTCCGCTGGCTGCAGTCACCGCTGTATACCTCGCGGAGGAGCATGGACGTGATCTGCCTTTTGCCTTCAACCGTAAGGAGGCGAAGGATCACGGCGAAGGCGGGATGATCGTCGGTGCGCCACTAGAGGGAAGAATTCTGGTGATTGATGATGTGATCTCTGCCGGCACTTCGGTACGTGAATCAGTCGATATCATCCACAATCACAACGCCAAATTTGCCGGTGTGGTGATCTCTCTGGACCGTCAGGAGCGTGGACAGGGTGAACAGTCCGCAATCCAGGAGGTCGAGTCACAATATGGTGTGCAGGTTGCCAGCATTGTGGGGCTCACTGACTTGGTCACTTATCTACAGGAGAAGGCTGAGATGGGTGAATCTCTGCAGAGGGTCCAGCAGTATCGCGAACAGTATGGCGCATAGCGATGTTCTCGCCCCTCTAAACAGAATCTCTAAGCAGAATCTCTAAACGAAAAAAACCGGAGCAGATGTTCCGGTTTTTTCTATTTAGATCACTCTACAAGATCATTCAGCTTTATTCAGCGCACCTCTCAAAACAGCATTACAAGAGGTTCTGCTGAAAGACCGGCAATGCAGTACCAATACACCCATCACTGCAACTACCCCAAAACCCAGAAAAACTAATGTTCCATCCATGGTCAATACTCCATTTTGCTGATTGTGGTCACTCAAGGCCTATTCTAAAAAATAAACGTGCCTCTTAAAAATATAATTTTACAAGGTACCTATAAAAATTATCCATCTGTCTTCTTCAATAACGCATCCATACCGTAACGCTGTGCAATCATTGCCAGCTGTTTTCGATAGTACATCACAGCGCTGTTGTTATTCGCCGCGACATCGTAGATCTTCCAACCCTTTTCTGTGGGATGAAAACGAAAGGTAATTTTTAGTGGAAACCCACGTGGGTGTGTAATGCGTGCCGCTACACTCACCTCTTTGCCAAAACGTGAACGCTTCGCAGGATAGAAGGTAACGCGATGGTTGGTATAGGCATAGGTGGCAATCTGCTGACCCAGTGCCGCCATAAACATCTCTTCCAGCTTTTTAGAAAGCTTTTTGAGCTGCTCTTCATCCAGCTCTTTAGACATCTTTCCGGCAGCCAGACGTGTCATATGGTCAAAATCAAAATAGGGACCCAACTCCTTATTCACAAAATCGAGAACATTGGAGAGATCTGTACTGCCAGTACGACGCAGATAGGAGAAGGTCTGCTCTACCCCCTGACGCAATAACTGATCGGGTGTTGCCTGACGAATCGGCTGATAGCGCGGCATCGGTGCAGGTGGCTTATAAGGTGAACCATAGTTTGGTGTATTACTACGATAACCATAGCGATTGTAGTCTTGAGCCTCTGCAACAGGAATGACTAATAACATTCCCAACAGGGCAACCCATACTTTTTGAACTATTCTCAGTTTCATTTCTGCTTCCTATGAGCTTGAAGGCTCATTATCAACCACATTTACTTTCGCCACAATTAAGACAAGTCATGCACCCATCCATTTTTATGACCGCTTTGGTACTACATTTAGCACAGAGCTGAGCACCGGCTGGAAAGCTACTGCTCTCCACCTCTTCACTCTTGGAGCCGCAGGCAATTTTATCCTGTTTTTTGCTCTTATCCTCAAACTCCGCCCGCTTTTTATCTAAAAAATCCTTCTGATGGTCATCCATGCAATCTCCACCAATCATCCCGATATACTTTAGATGACACTCAATGCAGTCACCAATCTCTGCCACCAATGAAGGCATATATTTGCCTCCCTTCTTAAAGTAGCCTCCACGGGGATCAAATACGGAGCGCAACTCTTCAACCAGGAAGGTGACATCCCCCCCTTTACGGAAGATTGCCGAGATAATCCGGGTCAGTGCCACAATCCATTGGAAGTGATCCATATTTTTGGAGTTAATGAAGACCTCAAAGGGACGACGCTGCTCATGCTCCGTATCCTCATTAAGGATAATATCATTGACCGTCACATAAAGAGCATGTTCCGAGAGTGGTGTCTTGATCTTGTAGGTTGACCCTACCAGATGGTCCGGGCGCTCCAACTTCTCATGCATCTGAATCACATTGGAGAATGAGTCCTCTGCCGTCTCGGCTACAGTCTCTTCAGGTGCCGTATCCTCTATCTGTTCACCGACACTATAGCCGACGATCTTCTTTTCAATTTTAATACTCATAAATCTATTTCCTGACTGTCGGCACTCAAAACTTGCCGTAGTAGCCTTCCTTCAAGGCATCATAAAGATTCGCTGCNGTATGAATCTCACCATCATACTCAATCTCTTCGTTCCCCTTCACTTCGACTGTTGAGCCATCCTCCAGTTCAAACTGATAGGTNGTATTCTCCAGATCCTGCTCCTTCACCAGCACTCCCTGGAATACCTCAGGATTGAAGCGGAAGGTGGTACACCCCTTCAATCCCTGCTCATAGGCGTAGAGGTAGACATCCTTGAATGCCTCATAGTCAAAATCGGTGGGGATATTGACCGTTTTAGAGATTGATGAATCAATCCACTTCTGTGCTGCTGCCTGTACATCGACATGCGCCTTTGGGTCAATATTCTCGGAGGAGATAAAGTAGTCCGGGAGCTGGTTCTCAGCCTGCTCTGCAGAGGGAGATGCCTCTGTATTAACCAGCTCACGATAGGCCAGCAACTCATAAGAGAAGACATCAACCTTCTCTTTACTCTTTTTTCCTTCACGAATCACGTTGCGAGAATACATATGTGAAAAGCTTGGCTCAATCCCATTACTGGCGTTATTGGCCAATGAGAGAGAGATGGTCCCGGTCGGTGCAATTGAGCTATGGTGGGTAAAACGGCACCCCTTTTCTACCATGGCCGCAACCAACGCAGGGTCCTCTGCTGCCACCTGCTGCATGTAGCGGCTATATTTTGCGTGAAGCACCTTGCCGAGAATCTTGTCTCCCACAGACCAGCCATCCGCAATCATCTCCGGACGCTGGCGCACCATATCTTGAGTCACATCAAACTCCTGATTGAGTACCGGTGCGCTCCCCTTCTCTTCAGCCAAATCCAGTCCGGTTCTCCAGCCGGTGATTGCCAATTCACGCGTCACCTGCTCGGTAAACTCCAGTGAATCCTCATCTCCGTAGACCATTCCCAACATAGTCATGGTTGACCCTAAACCGAGATAACCCATACCGTGACGGCGCTTGTTCATAATCTCTTCACGCTGTTTCTCTAATGGCAGACCATTGATCTCTACCACGTTATCCAACATACGGGTGAAGGTGGCGACCACTCTGCGATAGCTGTCCCAGTCAAAGGTGGCATTCTCGGTAAAGGGTTCCAGAACGAAGCGAGTCAAATTGACCGAACCCAGCAGACAAGCGCCATACGGCGGCAGAGGCTGTTCGCCGCATGGATTGGTCGCACGTACCACCTCATCAAACCAGTTGTTATTCATCTCATTCACCTTATCGATGAGGATGAAACCCGGTTCTGCATAATCGTAAGTGGAGGACATAATCGTGTCCCACAGGCGTTGGGCACGAATAGTCTTGTAGACCTTACAGGCCACCAGCCCCTCACTGTTTTTCACATTGCCGTCAGACTCTGACCATTCACGCCATACAATATGGCTTGGATTATTGATATCCAGAGATTCACCATCAATCACCTGTTGGCTGACCGGGAAGGCGAGCGGCCAATCTGCATCGCTACGAACCGCCTCCATAAACTCTTTGGTCACCAACAGGGAGAGGTTGAATTGGCGCAACACTCCATCCTCACGCTTGGCACGGATAAAGTCCATCACATCCGGGTGGCCCACATCGAATGTGGCCATCTGTGCACCACGACGACCTCCAGCCGAGGAGACGGTGAAACACATCTTGTCATAGATATCCATGAAAGAGAGTGGCCCTGAGGTGTAAGCACCCGCACCTGCCACAAAGGCACCTTTAGGACGCAGTGTAGAGAACTCATAACCGATACCACAACCTGCACGCAGGGTCAGACCTGCCTCATGCACTTTCTCCAAAATACCATTCATTGAATCCTCAACCGTTCCAGAGACGGTGCAGTTAATAGTTGAGGTCGCAGGCTTATGCTCTTGTGCGCCCGCATTCGAGGTGATACGGCCCGCAGGAATGGCTCCATTCTGCAGCGCCCAGAGAAACTCTTCATACCACTGCTCTTTCAGTTCTGGGCTCTCTTCAACATCTGCCAACGCACGCGCAACACGACTATAGGTCGCATCAATCGTCTTATCGATAACCTCGCCCTCTTTACTCTTGAGACGATATTTTTTATCCCAGATATCCAGCGAAGCTGGCTGAAATGGAACTGCTGTGTCTGGCCGTGCGACTGGTGGCACGGTGCGTAGTTGGACCGTTTTGCTCATAATGAAGCGTTCTCCCCCTTTTGGTGAACGAAACAAGCGACTTCTCCGTATCAGGAGAAACACAAGATGTAGTAGTGAATCCAGATAAGAGTATCAGCTATAAAAATGGTGTCAATCCCTTACAATCTATTATAGAATACGTATAACCAATTGTTTTAATTAATATTCAACCGTTCACTTCTAAAGGAGAATAGTTGACTTTCAGTCAGATAGAGAAATAATACTTTTTTTCAAAAACACTATATATTGTGTCTAACAACATCTTATACACAGACTTATCCACATCCGGCACTGCAATCAACAAAATCCAGGATAATAGAGGACACACTATTCAAACAATGACACACTCACAATTATGGAATACCACGACTACTATAAAACACTGGAACTCAAGCGGGATGATCCTCAGGATGAGGTGAAAAAACAGTACCGACGACTTGCGCGAAAATACCATCCCGATGTGAGTAAAGAACCCAACGCCGAGCAACGCTTTAAAGAGATTGCCGAGGCCTATGAAGTCCTCAAAGACCCTGAGAAACGGCGCTCCTATGATCAGCTGGGTGCTAACTGGAAAGCGGGCCAGGAGTTCCGCCCCCCACCCGATTGGGAGCAGGCATTCGGAGGCAGAGGCGCCCACTTTGGTGGCGGCAACTTCAATGGGGCAGGAGCAGGTGGCTTCAGTGATTTTTTTGAATCCGTATTTGGTGGTAACCCCCAGAACATGAGGGGCGGTGGCTTTCATCGCCAGCCGCAACCACCCCCCAGCCAGACACTCAAAATCACCATACAGCTACAGGAGTCCTACCAAGGGGGAAGACGCACCATTCAAATCCCTAAAATTGCTGCCAACGGGCAAGCCACCGGAGAGCGAAAAAAGCTGGATATCCGCATTCCAAAGGGGATTCAGACTGGACAGAAAATCCGTCTGGCAGGTCAGGGGCGCTCTGCCATGCCCGGAGGACCTCAAGGGGATCTGCTGCTGGAGGTTCAATTTGAAACAGATTCCCGGTTTGAGCTGGAAGGTCACAACATTCGCATGACACTCCCTATCGCCCCATGGGAGGCAGCCCTGGGAGGGCGTGTTACCGTACCAACACTGGGTGGCAATGTTGAGCTCAAGATAGCCGCCGGCTCACAAAGCGGCCAGAAAATGCGCCTCAAAGGTCGTGGTTTACCGGGAAAACCCAATGGCGACCAGTTTATTACCCTGCAGATCCAGACACCACCTGCAGAGAACGAGACCTTGAAACAGATCTATCAAACGCTGCAACAGGAGAGCCATTTCAATCCGCGAAGTGATTTTGAATCCAACCCCTGAGTCCATTCGTGTAACATGGCCCATACGGGGAACAATAATGAAGGATACGAGGATTCCAAGATCATGAAACAGATGCTGCGGCGATGGATCGCCCTACTGCTCATATTACTGGCACTGCCACTGCAGGCCGGAATCTCTCCACTCGCCTTTGGTAGCCGGGGAGGGGTTCCAACACTTGCTCCGATGCTGGAACAGGTAATCCCCGCTGTAGTCTCCATCTCAGCCATTCTGGAATCCCCCACTGAAGCACCCTCCCCGCCCCCCTTGGTGGATGACTTCAACTTCCAACCTTCTAAAGGTTTTCCACAGATCCAACACAACCCATCCGGGCTGGGTTCAGGCGTAATTATCAACCACCACCTCGGTACCATTGTGACCAACCACCACCTGATTGATGGTGCCAAGGAGATCGAAGTCACGCTGGAAGATGGTCGCACCTTTAATGCTGAATCAATCGGCTCAGACAAAGAGACCGACATCGCCCTGCTACGTATTCAGGCCTCCAGCCTTAAATCGGTCTCTCTAGGGGACTCCTCTTCACTACGGGTGGGTGATTTCGTGATCGCGGTCGGTAACCCATTTGGTCTTGGTAATACCGCTACCTCGGGTATCGTCAGCGCTCTGGGACGCTCCAATCTGGGTCTGGAACGCTATGAAGAGTTTATCCAGACGGATGCCTCCATCAATGTAGGGAACTCTGGAGGGGCACTGGTCAATCTCAACGGTGAACTGGTTGGAATCAACACAGCCATTCTGGCACCCAACGGCGGTAGTGTCGGAATCGGCTTTGCCATCCCCATCAACATGGTGCGAGAAATCATCAACCAACTGATCCAGCATGGCAGCGTTCAGCGAGGCTATCTGGGGGTCACCACCAAAGAGATCTCTGCCACCATGGCACGTAGCATGCGTCTCACTCAGGAGAACGGAGTCATCATCTCATCTATTATATCGGGGTCACCGGCTGAGCGGGCACGACTCCACAAAGGGGATGCAATCACCACAATCAATGGTCACCCGATCAATAGCCCTTCACAACTACAGAATGTGATCGGTCTCTTTCCTGTGGGTAAAGAGGTCAAGATCTCACTCCTGCGAGGCGGGCATCCGCGCACTCTGTTTGCCACTATTCAGAAGATGGCCCAGCAGGAGCTCCAAGGAAAACAGTTGAGCAGTAATCTGGCGGGAGCCACACTACATCCACTGACTGCCGATGAGAAGACGCTCTACCGGACAGGGGGCATCGGAGTCCACAGTGTAGCAGCCGAAAGCCGCAGTTGGGTGGTTGGATTACGCCCCGGTGATGTAATCCACTCAATCAACCGGCAGCCTGTCACTTCACTCTCAGAGGCAGAAAACGCCGCTGCACTTTCCAACAAGACGGTTATTCTCCGTATCTATCGCGGTGAGAAGATTCTTGAGATGATTATGCGTTGAGTGCAGCCACTCTGAACACGAATAAAACGAGATCCAATATAATGCCCAAGGCTTCTGAATTAAAACGGGGAGTGATCGTTGAGATCAACAATACCCCGCACGCTGTTAAAACTGTAGAGGCCAAAAGCCCCAGCTCCAGAGGCGCCTCTACCCTCTACAAAATTCGCTTCACCAACCTGCAGACCGGCCAGAAACTGGATGAGTCTTATAAGGGGGATGACCTGCTGAAAGAGGCCTACTGCCAGAGAAGACAGGTGCAGTACTCCTACAATGATGGCGAGCACTATGTGTTTATGGATCAGGAGGATTACAGTCAGTATGAGGTACGTGGTGATGAGCTGACCGAGGAGGCCGGATACCTGACCGAAGGGCTGGATGGAATCATCGCCCTGCTCTCTGATGAGAAATTGCTTGGTATTGAACTACCGCAAACTGTTTCATTGGCCATCACTGAGACCGCCCCCGGTATCAAGGGTGCCACTGCAACCGGTCGCACTAAACCTGCAACACTCTCCACAGGGATTGAGGTGCAAGTTCCTGAATATCTTGAACCGGGCGAAGAGATCAAGATACACACCGGTACCGGTAAATTTATCTCCCGCGCAAAATAACCTGCTATCGAAAGATAAGGAACCTCTGATCAAGTCTGGGTAATTTGAATTACGTCCATAGCGCCCAAGATCAAGGCGAAGATCGCAGCCAATAGCAGGCTATTAGCAAGGTTTTCAACGAAGATAT
>DUYW01000118.1 GCA_013349825.1 Gammaproteobacteria bacterium
GAACATTTCATCCATCGCTTGGTGCTCCATTAATGTTACGGAAGTGTGGAATGCGTAGTGTCCGTGAATACCAACCACCCTACGTTGATCCAGATCAACTCACCTTGTTAGAGTTTTATGATATTTGTCAGATATACCAGAAATGCAACCAGCGGTATCAGATAAAAATAGAGGTGCATCAACCGCCGTAGAGTTGCATTGGCGTTTTTTAGCTCCATAAAGTGGTCGATCACAATACGTCCCTTAACAGCGATTACCAGTGTAACAAATAGTCCCAGGCCGATGCCGGGTGGAGAAGATTCTCCCAGCCAACTGCCGCCCAGAGTGAGCGCCAGTAATACAATCCAGAGCAGATCCAGTAGGCGGTTATGTGGGAGTTTACTCATCGCAGTAGGTAGAGCAGAGGAAAAATAACTAGCCATACAAGATCGGTGGCATGCCAGTAGGAGGCAAAAGATTCCATCCCCTCATGAGATTCACTGCTGTAATGTCCTGAGTGGGTGCGCAGCATGATCCATAGCAGCCCCATTCCGCCCCACAGCACATGGACCATATGGGTGAAAGTAAGATAGTAGTAGACTGTGAAGAAAACCCCACTGCGGCCATTGACTCCATTTTCTATATTCCATTGAATTTCTAGTGATTTGATGGTGGCGTATCCCACGATGGTCAGTAGTACCAGGAATAGCCAACGCAGTGTGGCCGCGCGGTTATCAATACGGATTGTCTGAATTGCCTTGGCAACAAAATAGCTGCCAGAGATCATCATTACGGTATTTGCAGTCCCCGCAAGCGTATTGATCTGGCCTGGACCCAGTTGGAAGGATTCGGGGTTATAGAAACGGGCCACAAAATAGACACCGAACAGCAGACCGAATTCGGTCATCTCGGCCAGAATGCCGGCCCACATGCCACGGTTACCCGGAATTCGTCCGTTATTTTCGCTCTCTTCAGACTCAAGTTGAGGCTGTAGCGTCGTCTCTTCTGGTGTGGTGGAACGTGCATCCATAGTGGTTGATTCAACGGCACTTGATACAACAGAAGCATAAATGTCTCTGTTGATGAAATAAGGTGGCGTTAGTGGCTGGTCCCTTCAGATCGAGTGATCTTGTTGTATACATTGTATTTTCCGACCGGCTTTTTCATCGGAATGCGTTTGACCTCTTCCAGTGTGTCACCATCGTAGACCACCAGCGCACCATCCTCTTCCCAGATACTGAGTAGTGCATAACGTCCGTCACGGGTGAACTCGATATGGGCTGCGGTCTTGCCTGGGGCAGGGCGAACCGTTTTAACGATCTTTAAGGTCTGCTTATCAATGATATGGACCAGATCACGATTGGGGCCAAAGAAGACGTCGGCCCAAGCATATTTGCTCTTTTCGTGGCTACGCATAAAGAATCCCGGCCCTTCAGTTTTGATCTCATCAATCGCCTCCCAGCTCTTCATATCAATGACAGTCAGTGCCCCTTTACGTAGATTAGGGGTGGCCATAATGGTCTGTTCGCCACGCTGCCAGGTAATGCCGGACCCCAAGTGGGGCATTCCATCCAGTGCCAGGTCTGCCACCTTTCGCCCTAAATCAAGATCAATAACCGCACCACCGCCACTGCGTGAAGCCCCCATGATAAAGACATACTCCTGGTCGAAGAAGAAGTCATCCAGTGGGGTTTTGAGCTTGATGATACGTGGAGTGAAGCGGGGGTTTCCCTCTGCAGCATCTGTGCGGTAGTCATGTTGCCAACCGCCTGTCTTTCCCGCCTCGTAAGGGATTTCCCAAATCTCCGGTAGATCCTTGAGTGCGAGGATAAAGCTCTTGCGGGGCGCTGCATCATAGACTGCGCTGACACGAGAACTTTCTCCATGGCTTTTTACCGGGATGATGGTATTGAGGGAGAGGTCATTGGCATTCAACAGCACCAAGTTATGAGGGAGGTAGTTACCTACAGCCACTAGCTTGCCATCACTGGAGATAGCGATATTACGGGTGTTGATGCCGGCGCGGATCTCTGCGACCTGTTGCATGCTATGGAGGTCAAACAGTGTGACCCATCCATCACGTGTGGCGAAATAGACAAAACGGCCATCAGGAGAGTATTTGGCTCCACCATGGAGAGCAAAACGGGTCTTGAAACGGGTGATTGGCTCCAGTTTGTCGCCATCAAGAATGGTAGCGTGGTGGTCGCCAGCCTCTACGACAAAAAAGAGGTTAAGTGGATCTGCACTATGCTGTGGCTGTGTTGGTAATTGATTGAGTGGCACGAATTGTTTATGGCTGTTGCTGATTTCTACTTCAGTCCAGTTGGGCACGTCAGGCAGTGGGCTGTAGATATGGTCAACCAGCGTGCTGATTTGTGCAGTGGTTAACTTTTCTCCAAAGGGGGGCATTTGGGTTGCAGGTCGGCCTGTAGTGATGGTCTCTATGGCTGATTTTTTGCGTAACCGTTTGAGGTTTTCAGGCAGTAGTGCTGGCCCGACCAGGCCAAGCCGATCAGCACCGTGACAGGCGGCACAGTTCTGTTGGTAGAGGTCTTCGGTATTTGGGCCGTTTGTAGCAACCACCGTGAGTGAAGGTAGCCAAAGCAATGGCATAACCAGGTGAGTAAATTTATTCATCACCCAATCTCTTTATCGGTTAGATAACAGCCGGGATCTTCGGCCCATAGATCATCATAAAGCTGTAGTGCGCGCACACGGGTATTGCCACCGCAGATGTCAAAGCCACTGCAGTGACCACAACGACCAGTCACCGGGCGGGGTTTTTGTTTGAGTCCGGCCATTAGTGGATTGGATAGGTCTTGCCAGATCTCTGAGAAGGGGCGCTCTTTGACATTTCCCAATGTGGTATCCCACCACATGGTATCCGGGTGTACTTTACCCAGATTGTCGATGTTGGAGATGTAGATGCCGGTCTGGTTTCCTCCCCACTGCACAAGTCGTTGACGAACCTCATCAGCCCGCTGAGGAAAATTCTGCTCAACCCAGTGGAGCAGATAGAGACCATCGGCATCATTATTACCGGTAACAAATTCAATGCCATCTTCTCTTTCAACGTGTTCCCAGGCTCGCTCAAACAGCAGGTCCATCGCATTTCGTGTGGTTTGGTGATGGGCATCTCCTTCGCGGTTTTTATTGCCTCGTCCTGCATAGTTGAGATGAGAGAGGTAGAATTTGTCGATTGCTTTCTCTTCTGTGAGGTCAAGTAGTGGCTCTAGGTCGGAAGCGTTCTCTTGTGTCAGGGTGAAACGTAGTCCTACCTTGATGTGGTGTTGTTGGCAGAGATCAATGCCGTGCATGGATTGCTGGAAGGCACCCTCCAAGCGGCGGAACTGATCGTGAGTCTGCTCCAGTCCATCAATGCTGATGCCAACGTAGTCGTAACCAACATCGGCAATCTGCTGGATATTCTCCTCGGTAATCAATGTGCCATTGGTGGAGAGGCCAACATAAAACCCCATCGCCTTGGCGCGGTGAGAGATTTCAAAGATGTCCGTTCGCATCAAGGGTTCTCCTCCAGAAAGGATGACCACAGGTACGCCGTACTGTTTCAGGTCATCCAGCACCGTATACGCCTCCTCGGTAGAGAGCTCCCCTTTAAATTGGGTGTCTGCAGAGATGGAGTAACAGTGTTTGCAGGTGAGATTGCAGCGCCGAATCAGATTCCAGATCACCACGGGGCCTGTTGGGATTCGAAGCGGGAGGATGGGGGAGGGGGTGCGAACGGCTCGCATGTAGTGGCTAATACGGAACATGACAGTTACAGCCCCTCTTTTGGAGGCTGGGGTGTCTGTTGCAGGCGGAATCCACTCTTCTTTAAAATCTGTTTGCTGAAGAGAATTTCATATGCCTGAACGGCATCGCCAAGTAGGGTACGAATCTCCTCTGTCTTGGTGAAGACTTCATTGCGAGTTTTGCCATGCACCATTGCAAAAAGATTATAGGGCCAGTCTGGCAGGTGGCGAGGGCGTTGGTAGCAGTGGCTGACAAATTCAAGTTGCCCTACCGCTTCACCCAGTTGATCAATCTGATCGTCTGGTACATCCCAAACGGTCATCCCATTAGACTTGAAGCCAAGCTTATAGTGGTTAGGGATAATACCGATGCGGCGAATAATGCCGTTATCCAACATCTCTTGCATTCGATCCATCACAACTTCAGCGGTCACACCAATTTGATTTCCAACCTCCGAATAGGGGTGAGGAGTCAGGGGGAGGCCATTTTGGGTAGCGGCAATAATTTTGCGATTGATCTCATCCATCACGGTTCTCATCTAGGTGCTATTAAAGAGTGAATTTCAGTTCCAGAAAGTACTCTTTCTGTTTGGGCATGTTGTGGACTTTGAGTCCTGTCTCTGTTTCGATCTGCTCAATGACAGTGTCGATCTCCTCTCGTGTCTCAGTTGAGATCACGAACCACATATTGAACAGCGTAGGCGTATGGTGGTGAGTGCGCAGATAGTTGTGTGCGACCTCTTCATGTGCGTTTACCAGCTCAGTAATCTGTTCATACTCTTTTTCAGGAACAGCCAGGGCAGCTAATGTTACTGCACCACCCAATGCTTCAGCATTGTAGAGTGGGCCAAAGCGGGAATAGATGCCATCCGTCTTCATCACCTCCAGGCGCCATAATAACTCATCTTCTGAGATACCTACCCGGTTGGCGATCTCCTGATAAGGGGACTGTGAAATTGGAAATCCGCCTTGTAACATGTTGATCAGGTTTCGATTGATCGAGTCCAGAACGGGGGCAGGTTCAGTTCTTCTCATGAGGTTGAAGTGCCAGATTAAAGAGTGAAGTGTGACTGTTGTGTGGCAGCTGTTGTGAGTAATTGCTGCTTTCGATTGAAATAACGGGCCCCTTGCTGTTTAAAGCGGCGGCTGCTAAACAGTACCTGAAAGTCAACCTTATCGGTAGGTGCAAGTGACCTCAGTGTTTCAACGCGCTCCAGCACGCTTTCACGGTCTTTTCCATGAATCATAGTGTAGAGGGTGTAGGGCCATCTGGGCAGATGAGGCCTACGCTGGTAACAGAGCGTGACAAAATCCAGTTTTGATGCCTGTTTACCAAATATTTCAAGCTCATTATCGGCAAGATTCCACACTACCATAGCGTTCGCCTGGTAACCCAATGGGCGATGGTGAACAATCACCCCCATTCTGCGGATAATACCGTTCTGTTGTAAGGTCTTGATGCATTCGATGACTTCACTTTCACCCATTCCGATGGTACGTCCTATGACAGCATAGGGGTGTGGGTCAAGTGGTAGACCGCCTTGAATTGCAGCCAGAACCTCTCGATCTCTCTCTGTAACAACGTAGTGTGGTAGATCTTTATTCATGAAAATGCAGCAGGATGAACAAGTTTAGACGGAGGAGTGTAGGGATGTTTCCAGTCGAGGTTAAAACCAAGATCGATATGGAAGTCACGCTCCATTGGGAAGGAGTAGACCGAATATCTGCTCTCCTGTTCGAGTTGTGCAAGTATCTGATCAAGGTGCTGTTCATCTTCAGCAGTCACTACAAACCAGAGGTTCATCTCATTTTCACGCTCGTAGTTGTGGTTGACCTGAGGAATCTGGTTAATGATTTCTACCACCGATTCAACTTCGGGTTGCGGTACAGCCATTGCGGCCAGTGTGCTATAGCCAATGGTATGAGGTTGGATGACGGCCCCGACCCGACTGATTAATCCAGCCGACTGTAGCCGTTCAATTTGAGTGATGACCTCAGACTCACTAATTTCCAGTCGCTCAGCCAGTTCAGCGTAGGGGCGTGAGGAGAGCGGGAAGTTGTGCTGAAACTCATTCAGCAGTCTGCGATCGTGTAGTGATAATTCGTTACTCTTCATTGTTCACTCGCTGGCCAAGATTGAGATCAATTATCCTGTTTTTCTGAAGTGCTGAAATTGACTCAAAACAATTCCAAAAAAATTGCTTTGTATTCATTTTTATAGACCAATTTGACCGGCCCGATGAGTGAAGAAGATGCCGCTTGGGGTCTCTGCCGGAAGACTTTTGATGTGCTCAAAAGTCTCTGTATTATAGATATCAATGCGATTTTTATCACGAATGGAGACCCACACCTCCTCTCCTCTTGGGGTGAACTCCATATGGAGAATTCCTTTTCCTGGTTGCATCTGGTGAATGATTTCTAGGCTTTGAGTGTCGATGACCTGTAGCGTATCATTATGAGGAAAGGCAAAATTGACCCAGATTTGGCGTCCGTCAGGACGGCTCATTGCAAACACAGGCTGGCTATGTACAGCAATCCGACCGACTTCATCCCAGCTTCCGGTGTTGATCACCAGAAGTTCATGGCGACCTACTGCAGGTAGAAAGGTGCGAGCCCCTGCTTGTGCCCAGCCCTCCAGGTGAGGCATCTTGTAGACAGGCAGTTTCTGTTCACCACGTCCATAGTGGTTGAGAATACGGGTTGCCCCTTTCTCCAGGTTCCATAGATCAAACAGGGTCAGGCCATCTTCGCCGAACAGACCGGCGATATAGGTGCGACCATCAGGGGTGATCAGTCCATCATAGGGTTGGATGCCAATATCTGTGAATTTTTGGATAGTGGGTGGTTTCTCTTCATCCATCTCGACCACCCAGGTCTCTCCAGTATCAAACAGGCTATAGATAAAACGGTTTCCAGGGGCATCTACCAGCCCGACAGTGCGAGAATACTTCTCTTTAGAGAGTGCTGTTGCTGGAATGTCTGCGACCAGTTCGAGAGAGTCACTGTTAAAAATACGCACACCACCAGGTTCATAGTTGGAGACTGCAACCCATCTCCCATTTTGCGAGATGGCCCCACCAATGCTATTGCCACCTTGGATCACCCGTTTGACAATGTTGTTACAGAGTAGGTCAATTTTGCTGAGTCCACCATCACGCCCAAAGATGTAGGCGTACCGTCCATCACGAGAAAAGACGGCTGAAGCGTGGGAAAGATCCCCTAGCCCTTCGATTCGTCCAAGGCTTTCCCGTTGAGAGGTGTTGATTACCTGTATTGAACCACTGGCTCGTTCAATTACGATACCGAGGTCACCAGTGCCACGTATCTCACATCCATTAACCTGAAAAGCGAGTAGTGGTATGAGTGACAGCAGTGCGATGAGGCAGCGCTTTAGCGGTATCAAATTATGGGACATACCAGACTCCTGAGCGTAATTGGGTGGCAATGTAATGAATTTCATCTGTGGTCAATAGTGCGCCCCATGGTGGCATTGGGGTTCCTGGACGTCCATGTAGGATGGTCGTCTCTAAAAATCCGGAAGAGTATTGTTTGAGTCGGGCAGGGTCCAGGCTTGGTCCCAGCCCCCCTTTTAAGGTTAAGCCATGACAGGAGCCGCAATCCTGTTGAACGATATGGCCGATCTCAGCTTTTCTTGTGTCAGAAAGGGGGGCGGCGGCAGTGCACTGTTGTGCCAGAAACAGGGCAGAGAGAAGAGAGATATAAATGGTTCGGCTCATTTTGGCTTAAGTGCTAGCGCTGCTGTTCCTGCAATCTGTAATTGTATATAGAGTAGTTTTTTTGTCAGGGTGCGTAATTGATACATATCAAGAAGTGGGGGTTGATGAGTAGAGAATTCTAATATTCATCGAGATTGATACTCTGTTTTGATGTAAATCAATGAAGTTGATGTTGCAACTAGTAGATTCTCTACGTCGTTGAAATGGGATGACGGCTCAGAAATTTTTTTACCATCTTAAATGTTGTCCAGACCGTCTAAAAACAGTACTTGGAAGGAGTATTTAAATGATTGAAAGCATGAACAAGGGACTATATAAGAGAGCAACTTTGAGTGTTGCGATCGCATTTGCAGTCGGGTTAACAGGTTGCAGTGACTCAGGTGATTCGGAAAAAAGCACGCAAACCCAGGCTAAAGCCCCTGCTCCTGCTGCAACAACAGTAGCTCAGTCTGCGCCTGCTAAAGCGCCAGCAGCTGCTCCATCCGCTCCAGCAGCAGCTCATGTCGTCAAGACGAGCAGTGCGGGTCCAACGATGTCTGAAGCAGACTTTGAGAAGGCAAAAACACTCTACTTCCAGCGTTGCGCAGGTTGTCATGGTGTATTGCGTAAAGGTGCGACAGGTAAAAATCT
>DUYW01000168.1 GCA_013349825.1 Gammaproteobacteria bacterium
AGAAGCCCAGTCTCTTTAGGTGGGAGAGGATGTTCGAACACCTGCAACAAAGTGTTTGTTTGTACTCGATGTATATAGCTCCCCTTAGTCCAGTAGCTTGGAACACTGAGCTCGGCACTTCTTTCTACATCCTTCATGTGTCCCTCGAGGAGCATATAATCTAAACAACCGTAACTCTTGTCGATGTCCAAGTATCCCTGAGAGATCAAGATACCTTTCGGGTAATCCTCCTGGTTTACCGGGGTAAATACGCCATCATCATCAACATGAAGAACAGGTTGAACTAAGCCTTGTGTGCCATCCGAATTGGTTTGGTGGTCTTTGATTGCAATGACCTTTCCCAACTGTTCATCAAATTCACGCATGATTATTATCCTTTTCGTATTCGTGTATTTAGGTGTATGTGATTCTATAGTTGTAGTAACTTTAATATTACATCCAATAGGGGAGCATTATCCGTTCAAGATGTTGGAGAATGAGAGTCCATTGGAGGCACGCAGCAGCAGCTTCTCCTGCGCCTCTTCCGGCAGGTTCATCTTGAGCACCTTGTCGTACTCGGCCAGCACCGACTCTTTGCTCTCTTCAAGAACGCCCTCAAGACGACGCAGTAGGGTAAAGGGGAGGATCACGCGGCCATACTGGCTCTGCTTGAAGTCACCGCGCATCAGGTCAGCGAGCGACCAGATGTAAGCGACGAGGTTGTTGGATGTTTGGCTCATTGTGTTCTATAAGTCTGTTAAGTTAATTGATATCTTAACTCCTAGCTTGAATGAGTTCAGGGGAATTTTGTTACGCTTTGTAACACCAACCCCTCAAGCAACTGCGCAAAAATCAGCATCCTATAATGAAAGAGCGCCTTTCTCCAACAATCTACTATGCAATCCCAACAGTAAAAGCATTCGCACTCATCTCTAACCACCCCAGGAAGTTTTCTAGACGGACTCTAAGAATTCCAGTTTTCCAGAATTCAACCCCTCCCCACCTATCCCCCTCCGGAAAACTGACGAACTAATTCAAAACATCGATTTACGCACACTCCCCAGAACTCACCCTCCTCACCCAGTCCAACCACCTCACCAGCCGGAAATCTGCCCAAAATCCCACCCCCAAATCACCCCGAAATCCCCCCAGAGATGCCCAAGCTGCTCCGCTCTCAAACGCTCCACGGGTGGGGCTGGGGGTAGCCATGGGGTGAGCCAGACACACAGAGATGGGCAGAGATTCTCACAATTTGCTTTACACAAGAAATCCAAAGGAACCTAAATGCGTCCAATTGCACTCGCCATGATGTGGCTACTGGTGCTCAAGACGATCATCCAAATCATTCCTCTGCTAATCGCAGTACTCATCATTGCATCAATCTATTGGAGAAAACCATGACACCACTATCTACATCACTCACAACATTGGCAGCTATCGTGCTCGCCTTAAAATTCCCATCAGCTGCAGTAGTTGTCAGCGCTGTATGGGTGACCACGCTGGTTGGGAGAACTATCCATAAAATTTACAGAGGAATTCGATCTTGGAGATTACCCGCTACATGAGTAAGACAGCGAATACATTCTGGACAGCTGTTGGAGTGCTATGGATCAGCCGATATCTGATTCTGATCTTCATCATCCTCAGCCTGCTATGGGTTCACAAAATGCTACGAATGCATCCGTTGTGATAGATCAACAAGAACCTGGATACTATCCTCAGAGAGTTTCTGGCATCTGGTACTCAGCTCCTTTATCAACGCCTTCTTGCTACCGGCATCAGTGACCTTACGGGAGCTCAGGATCGTCACGATCTCACTATTCAGAGAACGATGATTGTCGTTTGCACTTTGGTGCAATGAATCTCGAAGCTGTTCTGGGAGCCTCAACGTGAAGCGTGTTCCCTCATCTGTAACACCCATTTGTAACAATCCGTAACATTTTGACACTGGCATGGTGTCAGAAGTGGGCGTATTATTCTGGTGTCAATATGACATCACAAAGGAGATTGATGTGAGCCGCTTTGTCGTTCCAATACCATTCTGGATGTATATACTTGGATTGCTTGCTGTAATCGGCATAGGCAGCTACGCACTGGCAATTGGCTTGATATTGGGACTCATTTTTTTGCTGACTGTTGCTCCAAAACCAACTCTTACTATTCTTTCAATTGTCATACTCATAAAATACTGGAAAATTGCATTACCCGTCATCGTTGTACTACTAGTCATTGGATACTTTATAAAATCCAGTGATACTCCAAACGAAAAACACCCACAGCTATCCAAGCTACATGATCAATAGAAATTAGCCGGAGATTGACATGAAAATGAAGATTTCATAGAACAACCCGCATATCAAACAGAGGATCAATTATGAAAATACTGGGACAAAATCCGAACAATAACGATAGTTATGAAGCTGAGGCGGGAGAAGTAGATGAGGATTTTATTGAAAAGATGTCAATGTTCGATATGGCAGATGAAGCTATCCAAAAAATGATCAACAAGCTCAATATTTCTGCTGATGCAAAGCACCTCCTCTATAAAATATCTGGTTCAACCATTCGTGTGGGAAAGTTCATCATGAAAGTTGGCAGGAAGATCATCGATTTTGTCTGCAAGATCTATGATGAGTTTCCACAGGCAACCTTCGGTGCAATTCTTGGTGCTATTGCCGGAGTACTTGTTGCATCAATCCCAATCATTGGGATTGTATTAGGTGCTATCGTAACACCATTGGCAGTGGCATTCGGATTGGTGACAGGAGCATCGCATGACTTCAAGAACAAGAATCTAGACAGAAAGATTGCTGAAGCAAATGCACAGTTCTCACCTCTCAACGCATAACTAATATGAACAAAACGAACACAGAATTACATGACCGATTAAAGGATGTAGATGAGGTTATTTCCGATCCATTGAGATTTAAGGCAAAACTTGCGATTGGTGAAGATGCTTACAAGATGCTTCGTATGAAAAATAAAGCATCGCAGGTCATGGATACGATGGGCGCTGTAGGAACAGGAGTTGGTATTGCACAATCAGCATTCATTGCTAACACATTTTTTGCTTCATCCAGCATTTGGTCTTTTATAGGTATCGGAAGTGCTGCAGTAACTCCGGTTGGTTGGGTAGTAGCAGCAGGGGTGCTTTCTGGTGCAGCATGGTATGGAGTATCAAGCAAGGTACAGGATGCATCGAACGACCGAACCACTGTCATCCCTCATTTTATCAACACTCCGATGGATGCACTTGGAGTCAGCCTGTTTGGCCTGATCGCACCATTGGCTATGAAAATTGCCAATATCGACCAAGAGATTCACAACCTGGAACGCGACCAAATTTATCGTTATCTCCATCGTGAATGGGGTTTTAATGAAGAATTTCTCAGGATTGGATTGATTGAGATTGAGGAAAACATTGATGAGTACTACATCCAGGATTTAAGTAGCGCCATTATCAATTTCACCAAAGAAAACCCAGACTGCAACCAGAAGATGATTGTCAAAGATATTTTGAAGCTGCTGAGAGATGTAATGCATGCTGACGGTGTAATTGATCCACGTGAAAAAGAATGGATTGACAGTATTGAATTATGGTTGAAAGGAAAAAGTGCTAAAGAGTCATTTAAAGAAATATTTTCTAATGGTCTTATTACATCTGTGAAATGTTATGCGACCAATAAACCAAACAAAATATGATGAATTGCATCTTTAATAGTTATTCTTCAAGTAAATAACAACAGTAAGGAGCCTAGTTATTGGTTTCAATTTTAATATGTTTAAAAAAATACTAAAAAAAAAGCTGTCTATTAAGTTAAAGGATAAAAATATTGTAAGAGCTCGAAACAATAATTCCACCTCAAGCTTACCGACAAACACACCTTTGAGCGAAGGTGTTTCAATGCCAGAGACATTCCCCAGCAATTCAACGGAACAAAATATGCCAGATACAAGCAATAAAAAAGCACAAAATAAAGATGATGAAAATGTAGAAAATTCCAGCCTGGAATTACAACATGATTTGTGGCTTTATAATGAAATAATGCCAGAGATCATGGCATGCTGCATTATGTCTGATGGTGAAGTAGAACAATCAGAGTTGGATTCAGCATATGCACTTGTGTATCATGATGACTTTATCATAAACAAAAAATATGCAATTGATTTGCTTGAAGAAAAAATCAAAGAGCTAGAAAAGGTCAAAGGAGACATAGGATCTATTATAGACATAAGGTTTGTCACACTAGAGCAGAACCTACAGGAAGTTCAATCGTCAGATCAAATAAAGAAAATAAAGATAGTATTAGACGCTCTCTCTTCCAACGTCAAAAGCGAGGGAAGAGAAGCAACTAAAAAGACCGTAAACAGAATAATAAAACAAATTAGCAAGAAAAGAAGAGGGTATAACTTTACTTATATTATCATTATATCTATTGTCTTGGTTTCTATTTTTTTACTTAATAACTACATTGATTTTCCAATAAAACTATTCGATGGATCCACCAACAAATAGTTTGTTTATATTCCCATCAGCCCCATCGATTCTCTGTGATCCTTGGGGTTTTTTATCGCCTAAAGAAAAGGAATCTCCTATGAAAAAATCATCACCAACGAAACCAGCAACGAAACCAGCAACGAAACCAGCAACGAAACCAGCATCATCCCCCAAAAGCACCACTACCCCCGGAATATCCACCCTCAAAACATCGAATTGCCCTTCTCTCTCAGGCAAAAGCACTCTCAGTTATCAGACAGGGTGCAATCATCAAAACGAGATCTTCATCCGCATTGTTGGCAATGATGGCGGTGGCTTCTTTGGGAAAGACTGGGTCGCATTCGAGGATATCCTCAATCAGCTTGAAGCCTGCCCAGAGCAGATCACCTCTATGTCGCTGGAGGGGTTGTTCCGAAGGAAATCTGCAAACACCCAAGGATTTATCTTGGCAGTACTGGTTTCTGAAGGGGTCATTGCTCTATCCAAGGAGAAGCAACGATGCTTTGTGCTGCAGGATCTTAAGCCATTTCTTGATGCGATGGAGAAGCTGCAAGAAAACGGTAATAGCGGCTCCAAGACTACATCACGAAGGAAGCAACAGTCTCCTGCAGTTAAGAAGAGCTCTTCTCAAACGAATCATTGACCCGCTCCTTCAGGTCTTTCCCTGACTTGAAACGAGCCACATACTTCTCAGGGATCACTACAGCACCGCCTGTCTTTGGGTTACGCCCCATTCTTTGCTTTCTATGCGCCAAGGAAAATGATCCGAATCCTCGGATCTCAATACGACTACCACTACCCAAGACATTGATCATCTCACTGATGACCGTGTTGACCACAGTCGTCACATCCTCATGAGAAAGGTCTGCTGCTTCTCTGAGATAGAGTCTTTCAACTAAGTCTGTTTTGTTCATCGTCATGATGGAGATTTTATCGATATTTTCAACAAATGTCAGCAAGCACTCCTCGCAGAAATCAGGACCCACCTAAGAGAACACCATAAATCTATACCACCAACACATAGGCTGATCAAACGCACCATCTAACATCTAGTGCGTTGCTCCAACTAGACACAATCTCTGTAACTGACAGAAAACCAAATCATTCCCTCATCCCCCTTGGAGCAAAACCTCTTGGGGCGAACCTATTCCGACCTTCGCAATCCATAACCTTCTCTGGGACCGCTCCGTAAAAGTCGATCTCAATTCATTCACCACTACTATTTCACCAACTCTACATCACTTAACCCATAGCCCCCACCGGACATAGATCCAGTGGGGGTTTTTCTTTGTCCATCCATTTAGGAGAACCATCATGACTTACCAACAACACATTCTTGAAGCATTGGAGATGATCTGCTGCCAGTGGGACACCTCATCCGACATTGACCTTGCCTACCTAATTGATGATCAGGCCCATCTGCTCTCTGGAGGTGACTTCTCTGAATCTATTGAAGAGTGCTTCCAATGAGGGAGGGCTGCCACATAGAAGAGGTAGGAGATCGTTTGGAGCGTGCTGTTATGTCTCTGGCGCATGTCCCCGATGATCCCAAGTCCTTGTATGACACCTATGAGCAGACTGCAATCGAGATTCTTGATTCTGAGTTCATGAATTTCCCAGAAGGGATTTTGGAGCAATACTTAAGTGTCCACCTCTACTGCCTTTCCAAAAAGCTCGGTCTCTCTGAGATCGTATAGCCATCAACAATAATGACCTACTGCAGAGTGGCATTCATCATTAAGGTGGGTGCTGCTCTGTGGAAATCACCGCCCATTATTTTTTTTCGGAGTAATCATCATAAGCACAGAAAACAGATCCATCACGTCATCAACGATTCAGGAGTCACAATGACTGCGATTTATTGAGCAAACATCCTCACAGCATTTTCCACTGGCCATTGAGCCATTTACCTACAACATCGCGAGCCATCTCTCTGGAGACTACTGGCGCTACCACAAATTGAGCAATAACAGAGTCTACATGCACCCGGAAAGCGGTGAGCCGTTCCATGTCATTGCCGACAATGGATACACAGGAGCACTGCAACCGGAGGCATTCAGGATTGTCTGCTGTCTGTATAGCTATAGCAATCTCAGTTTTTCGAAACGGAAAGATCTCTCAGAGATTTGCGCCGACCACTACCATCGGTTACGTGAATTCAGTATGGAGCATCCAGATGCCAGGGAAATTCTCAGGAAGTATTTTTGGGGCAAGCAAAAACCTGAAAAGCTGGGTAAGTGAATGAAAAACTAGGCAAAGCTATTTAGTTACCTTTTGTGTGTTGCGTTATTGATTGAATTGCATATAATAAGCTACATACAAGCAGTAACTATATGGAGAGATTTATGTCACCAAGACCATCATATAATGCGGAACCAATGTCATCAGCGGAGAGAGTGAGAAGATCACGATGGGTCAATCGACTTGAGCATAAAGCCGACAAATTGCTCGAACTATTAGATGAAGCACCAGTGCCTCTTCCTAGGCAGCCGGTTGTAGATAAGCAATTACTCACAAAACTGGAGGCCATTGTGGAGGGTCAGCCAGAAAGTACGACTCAAGAGAGCCCAGATACTCTTACTGTAAGTACACAACAAGTTGATAAGCGAAAAAAGAGGATCACCAAAAATTCTTTGAGTGGGAGTACATACCTTCATCAATCGGGTGATTCCGTTTGGATCGCAGCATCATCAGATCATCAAGAGATATGCAGGTCTGTATTGGGTGAACCAAATAAAGAACATTCCATGGAGAGCTACATTGCATGGAATGATGTCAGTACAACAGAGTTGACTGACCTGCTATATGCCATCTCCAGTGGGGAGTTTACGGTAAGAGAAGTAGAGCCTGATCAAAAGGTGATGCTCCATGACAGTTTGAAAGATGAGGTCTATAGGGTTGTGAAATCCCAAGCAGCCATTGGAAAAGTTATCTCCTACGCATCTCTATCGAAGCAGTTAGGTGTTATTCCACCACAGCTATTTAAGCCACTTGATGATATTTGCAAAATATCAATGAAGGAGAGTAATGACAGCTTTATGTTGTCTGCTTTTGTGGTTGGTGAAAACAAGAAGAACCAAGGAATGCCAAGTAATGGTTTTTTTAATCTTGCAAAAGAATATGGTTTTCTGCATGGAGCAGAAACACTTCCGGAAAGATACAGATTCTGGATGGATCAACTTACAGGTCTGCTGAGGTTTTATGGAGAGAACAAACAGAACTCCATGGTTATCCCTGCTGTATCTGGATTGAAGGGAAGCTCTGAAGAGGCCATGTTTTTTGAGAGAATGCGAAAGTACAAAAATCTAGAATTTATTAAAAGAGACTCTTGGGATAATTCAGATCAGTATCGCGGTAACAAAACAGAGAAACTTCCATATCAAATATATTTCGATATTCTTGATCCAGAAATGATTTGTACAGGAGTCAAGAATGCTTCAATAATCGAAGACATTGTGGGAGAAAAAGCAATATCAGCTATTTACTGGGATGATGCTAGAAGAACTGTTTTTAGGTTGTCAGAGGATGAAGTAAATAAATTAATCTGAAGTGTAGTA
>DUYW01000163.1 GCA_013349825.1 Gammaproteobacteria bacterium
GCAAAATGAGCAAGAGGTACGGGGGTGGACTAAAAAACATGTTTTTGCTGAAAAAGCCTGTCAAGGATTATTTTCCGTTAACACCCCTGAATAGTTACATTATTTATAGCGAATCCAGAAACAGGATCAATGCTGTACGCTCTGGACTGGTTAGTGAGGTAAAGCCCTGACGTGCCGCCTCAGCTTCTCCTCCATGCCATAACACCGCCTCTTCAATAGTACGTGCCCGACCATCATGCAGGTAGTGTTCTCGTCCAGTCACTCTTCGGTTATAGCCTACACCCCATAACGGAGGCGTACGCCACTCTCGTCCACTAGCCTCAAATTCCGGTCGGTGATCTGCTAACCCTTCACCCATATCATGAAGCAGCAGATCCGTGTAAGGCCAAATTTTCTGTCAGCTGATCCAGATGGTAACTGGGTTGATGAAGTTGATACGGAGTACCATCACTATACTCTCCTTCAAGCGTCTGGTAAGTGACGCGCAATTGAGCCTCTGCGATCGCTTCACCGTTTAGTAACCCATCATCAATGCCTGCCGTAGAGAGTTGTGCTCCATAGACAGGTTCCGCCACCACACCATTTACCGTATCTGTACCGGGAAGACTCAAGCGCAAAAATAGCGCAAAGGAGCGAACCATCGACTCACTCTGTTTCTGTTCATTAATACGACCACGTCCACCCCGCTTATGGCAGCCGATGCAGGACCGCATATGAAACAGTGGCCCCAAGCCATCCCGATTACCGGTAATAGCCGGTGCTTTAACCCAAGGATCACGAAAATAGGAGCGCCCCATATAAAAACCAAGTTGCTCCTGTCAGTTGATTGAGAGGTTGCCCAGAGGTGACAAAAAGCTTGCCACCACCTGACCACTCTCGACCGTCGCCTCTGCGGCTGGTAGCTGATCGCTCTCAATCGCTTCTGCAACAGATGTGAACGATACGAATATCATCAACCATCCACTACAGCATTGAACTCTATTCAACACGTCTTGTATTCGACTCATCCTTGTCTCTACGTCTTAACATGTATGAAAATCATTTTCAGATGCCATTGATTGAGCAGGATTCGAATTACACCCCGTCAAACCCACCGTTGTTGCCAAAATTGCCGCTGCAATCAGATTACGCTTCCATGTGTTTTGCATTACTCTCTCCATGCTGGTCATTTAAGAGTCGCAATCATAATGATGATAATAATTATGATGCCCAACAAGTTTTAATTTTTTTGCTGAATATCACAAAAATCACTGCATAATTGATCTAACCCTCAGCATTTTTAAAGCAGCACTTCAACACAAGCCTTCTTTAGGGAACCCCTATGCTTATCCGAGAATATTGATGACCACCCCCGAAACCGCGTTAGTGATCTCTACCCGAGTCTCCATCCCCCTTGCTGAGATTGAGCTGGCACCTATTCGCGCTTCCGGCCCCGGTGGGCAGCATATCAACAAAGTCTCCACCGCCATCCACCTGCGCTTCGACATCCACGCCTCATCATTACCCGACTACTACAAAGAGCGGTTACTGGCACTACGTGACCGGCGCATCACCAAAGAGGGCACCGTGGTTATCAAGGCACAACAGGCACGTAGCCAGGAGATCAACCGCAACCAAGCACTGGAACGGTTGGTCGAATTGGTACAGAGCGTAGCGCAGGTTCAGAAAAAGAGAGTCCCTACCAAACCCTCTCGATCAGCCCGAAGAAAACGTACCGACGACAAAACCAAACGGGGACGCGATAAGGCATTGCGCAGGAAGATTTATGAATAGGGTTCGAGCTAGCCCCCATTTTATCCATGTACTATATATAGAGAGACAACCAATAGACTTCACGAATAATAGTCCATATTATCAGACAAGAAACCCATTCATGCGCAACATTAATAATGACCAGAGCGACGATGAAACCATGGGTAACAATTAATGGGTAACAATGAAGTGAAAAAACTGCTCTCCGGTAAGAGTGCTGATCTCGGCATAACCCCCTCGCTATTACAGGCCTGGACACGTACTGCACTCAGCACCCGTCAGGTAGACCCATACTGTTGCACCCCTTCCTGGCAGCTACCGTTTCATGACGCCTTCTGCCCAGACCGCCGTCTGCTGATCAGAGAATCCTCCAACAACTTCCTTCTTTTTGCCGAAAACATAGGCTCCCCGGAAAACGTGGTTCTGACACCTATTGAACAGAACTGGCTATTCGGCTGTCCACTGTTGGGAAAACATGCGGTTGATCTATTGGCTGATACCGTCGACGATATCAAAAACTACTACCCCACTTTTCCACGCATTGTAATCAGCGGTATCCGTCCCGGAGGGGTGCTTGCCAAACGGCTACTCAAAACCTTCAGCAGCAATTTCCACCTTTTTCTACTCCTGGATTCCTCCAGCACCCAGTGCAATGCTTCACTGACTGGTGGATTCGATGGTTTTCTCAGCAGGAGATCCAGCCGCCAACGACGCAAGCTGAAAAGGCTACATCAAGAGAGGCTCGATAAGGGTATCTGGTTCGAGCAGGTTGCCCCAACCAGCAGAGAGGAGTCTGAGCAGACATTTGTCCGTATGCTCTCCATTGAACATACCAGCTGGAAAGGGCTACAACAGTGTGGAATGGAGCAAGAGCCGGCAACCTCCTTTTACAAATCCATGATCACACGCCTTGCATCATCAAAAAGTGCTCGCATTATTTTTGCCAAACATGAGGAGAACGATATTGGTTATATCTTTGGCGGCCTTGCCGGAAACCTCTATCGAGGCCAGCAGTTCAGCTACTCAGAAGCGTGGAAAAATGCATCCATTGGCAACTTGCTCCAAATAGAGCAGATCAAATGGCTGAGTGAAGAAAAGTGTAAACGATACGATATGGGGCCTGTTTCAGGGGAGAAGATGGAGTACAAACGCCATTGGACTGAAAGGCAGGGCCGGCTCGAATCATGGATGCTGATCAAAAAGTAAGAGACTATCCCGCTAGGCTCACCCACTTTTTATGTTAACCAAAATGTAGGCCAGGGGAGGAAAGATCATAGCTGCGTCATCGCTGTAGTAGCAGCCTACAGGAGAGAGCCTAAGGGCCAGCAAAGTGTATAAACTCACCGCATGACCTGCTTGATGGTCAGTGGAAAAGTTAGCCGTTCGTGATCATCCTGCAAAACTCTCTGCTCTCTTTTTTAGAGATTTCTTTCATTAAACAGCCCTGTTTTCTGGTTTGATAAACCATTGACGCAGGTGCGAAAAATGAGGAGTTATGCTGGAAGGTAGTAAGCTTTACTACAGCACCCTGATCACTTCCAATCGATTCGAAGAAGCACCATCAAAAGCAGCAGCAGTGGTAGAGGCATTGCCAACAACGGATGAACTGCCCCCAGAAACATGGATGCGACTACCATGATGGAGCCGATGGTTAGCATTGCACCAAAGCCCAACCTGCTCTTCTCTTGACTATCTGACTGATTAATCTCTTCACTCATTGGAAAGGTACCTTGGTCTGTGGGTGTCGTTATTCTACTACCTTTGGGTTTGGTTACTTGTTGGCAATAATATCTTTAAGGTTCGCAAAAGGGTTATGGGTCGCTGTCGAACCGCCTCCATCGGTCGCTACACTACCATGCTCACCATCGATCAGGCGTGAATGCTCATTGTCGTGGCAATAGACACAGAGCAGCTCCCAGTTACTACCATTACCGGGGTTGTTGTCATGATTATGATCACGATGGTGGACGGTCAGCTCTTGAAGGTTTGCACGGGTAAATTCGCGGCTACATCTGCCACAGATCCAGGGATAAAGTTTTAACGCCTGTGCCCTGTAACCACTTTCCCGTTCATCTCTGCCCTTTCGCGCATTTGCGATTACACTATCGAGTTTACTGCTACTGTGTGAAGACATCGGCTCCTCCTAATGGTTGCATCTCTGAACTGCACCACCATCTTAATAGAAAACAGTCCTCCATACAGTAACTGCTTCCGGTAGAGTAGAGAGCAGAGTTGCCCCTTGCCCTCCCTCATCAAACCGTACAGATGGTCAAAGCAATATTATCGGAGTACAAGGCTGTCCGAGAATAGAAGTCGTAACAAAGGGAAGCTGATTTGAGACAGATTTTGTCATCATTTGAGGCGAATAGTTCCACCATTTAACGAAAAGGATGGGAAAATATGGTCAAATTCAGCTTTTCTGCAGTAGGCTCTCTTTTCTCGGACAGCCATAGGGGTGGTCTACTTACACAATTTTCTACCGTCCGACAAGAGCATAAGCACGAGCAGTGAATGAGACCATGATTCTTGACCTGACCCCAGAACTTTTTCATCAGGTAGACTCTGAATGAAGTGGCGTAGAACAAAGCGCCCAGCTCTGCGCACCGCCTATCAACTGATGGTTGCAGGAGTCATCTTGTTGATACCAATACTGATTGTAACGGTATTGTATCTTGGCGAAAAAAATAGGGAAATTGAGGTATTAGAGCAACAGCTTCATAAAAGTGTGCTGATCAACCCCCTCTATTCACTGCTAAAAGAGGTCTCTAACCATCGGGGGTTGTTAAATATTTATCTGAATAGTGATGCATCTGAGATAAGGGGACAAATTGAAGCTCCGTTGATTGAGGCAAAAAATGAGATTAAGCGTCAACTGGGGCTGTTGGTGCGATTATCTAAAGAAGAATCAGTAGAGTGGAGGCAGCATGTAGGAAGGGTAGAGCTGTTATGGCAGAAACTGCTTAAAGCAGAGGTTCAGGCAACACAGCAACAGGCTGAAGAGTTATTCCAGAAACAGGGGGATCAAAATAAAAATATACTGCTGCTGTTAGCAGAGCTGGATCAATATGGGAGTTACTACGCAGTCCTTCAAGGAACAATCATCAAACAGATTCCAGTGATGATTGAGGATATATCCCAATTGCGCGGGCTATCATCAGGCTATATGGCTCGAATGAATGCAGGAATGTTTGATGAAGCACTGGGAGGAAGTTATTTAGATGCTGAGGCAGCTGTACGCAGGATTCGACACTATCTTACCCTGACACTTCGAGATTTTATTGACCTGAGAAACATGCTCGACCGTACTTTTGTAGAAGGTTTTGAACGAGAGAGGGCGATTCCATTGATGTTTGATCTGGTTACGGCCGTTCAGACTATGGAGGACCTGATTCAATGGGATATTCTGGATGGTGAAGAACGGTCAAATGCCCCGCTTGTTTTTTTCAAGAAGGCTTCACTCTCAGTGAATGCTTTGTATGAGTTGGAGAGTGCGATCGAACAGCTCTATCTACATCGTCTACAGGTGCAATTGACGGAGCAACGTAGTTCAAGAAAATGGATTGTAATCCTGTTGTCTACCTCTACCCTGATTGCCATATTATTAGCATTCACCATCGTACGTCATATTTTGAAAGGGATTCAGCAAGCGGTTTCTCAGGTCACAGCGTTAGGAGAGGGGGACTATCAAATACCGTTGAATCAGTATGAACATCGCCATAACCAATCTGTTGAGGTGATCGCAATGCTGAACTCAATTGAGCAAACGCGTGGTCAATTACAGAAATCTGCAGAACAGACAGAACATGCTCACAGGAAGATAGAAGAGCAGAAAAATTTCATGAAGGATCTTACTGACAATATGTTGAATGGTATCTATGCATTAGACCATTTTGGATTAGTCAGCTTTATTAACCCTGCTGCTGAGGAGATGCTGGGGTACAGAGAAGAGGAGTTGATGGGGAAGAATATTCATCAAATTATTCACGCGTATCTTCCAGACGGGACCTATGTAGAGGCAGAAGATTGCCCTGTTCATAAAGCGATCTTAAGTGGTGCACGCTACCATGTTGAGCTGGATTGGTTTACTTGCAAAGATGGTCGAATGATTCCTGTTGAATTCAATACTGCACCATTAATCGACGAAGGTGTGATTAAGGGATCAGTCGCTGTATTTATGGACATTACCTCACGCCTAGAGATGGAGGCAGAACTGAAAGAATCTGTTATTGAAGCAGATGAGGCAAACCGTTCAAAAAGTGATTTCCTTGCTAATATGAGTCATGAAATTCGTACACCAATGAATGCAATCATCGGTGTGGGTTATCTTGCATTAAAAGCAGGTTTGAATGAACAACAGCAAAGCTATGTCAAGAAGATGCATAATGCTGCACTTTCTCTGCTCTCCATCATCAATGATATCTTAGACTTCTCCAAAGTGGAGGCCGGTAAAATTGAGTTAGAAAACATTCCCTTCCGTTTGAGTAAGATATTGAATAACCTAAATCATCTCTTTTTAGAAAAAATGGAGGAGAGAGGGGTACAGCTACTGTTTATCGTGAAGAGAGAGGTGCCAGATCAGTTGGTGGGTGATCCTGGAAGAGTGAGTCAGGTATTGGTCAATCTGATTAACAATGCGATCAAGTTTACGGAACAGGGGGTAATTACTGTGGCTGTGACTCTACAAAATGAGGTGCAATCGACAGTAGCTAATCTTAAATTTACTGTTGAGGACCAAGGCGTAGGAATGACAGATTCACAACAGCAGCGGCTCTTTCAACCATTTACTCAGGCAGACAGTTCGACTTCCAGAAAATATGGTGGAACTGGATTAGGGCTTGCCATTAGTCGGCAGTTGGTGGAGCTAATGGGAGGAGAGATAACGGTGGATAGTCAGCTGGGACGGGGAAGTTGCTTTAGCTTTTCTTTACCGTTAAAGGTGACTCAGCAATCGCTTGAAACAGTAAAAACGACTAATACAGATGATACCGTTAGACAGCAACTCTCTGGGGTTCGCGTATTGTTGGTAGAGGATAATGATGTAAACCAGATGGTGGCCATAGAAATGTTACAAATGGCAGGTGTTGAGGTGGAATTGGCAGAGAATGGGGAGGTGGCACTACAACGGTTATACGACCAGAATGAAAAACAGTTACTCTTTGATATTGTTTTGATGGATATACAGATGCCTGAAATGGATGGATATGAGGCAACTCGCAGAATTCGTGCGGATGAGCGATTTAGAGATCTGCCAGTGGTTGCGGTTACCGCAAATGCACTGATTCAAGATCAAATGGATGCGAAAGATGCAGGGATGGATGACCACATCGCAAAGCCGTTTGATCCAGATATACTCTATCGCACAATCGATAAGTGGGTTGTTAAACGAGATCGAAAGGGAGTATTTGAGCTTAACTCCAATGGGGCATGGCTTGAGGCAAAGGCAGAGAAGCTGATCGATTTTCCATGGAAAACGATTCGCTTCTCAAAAGGATATAGACAGATGGGAGGGAGTGACGATGTATCTCGTGCGGTGTTATCAAACTTTAGTCAGACTCAACCTGCACTCATGATGGAAGCCCGTGAGAGGATAGAGAAAAAGGAGATTGATCAGGCGATACATCTATTAAACACATTACAAGAGTCCGCATTGACGATTGCTGCTGTTGAGCTACCGCAGCAGCTAGATGAATTGGAAAGTCTGTTATTGAGCGAAAAAGAGGGTAAGCAATGTGATCACATGCTGGTGACTGTCGAATCCAGTTTAGGGACCATCATAGATGAGATTGATTTGGCACTATCGGGGCAACAAGGTGCAACACCAAATAAGAAGATCGAAAGAGAGTATCCAATCACTCCAGAGCAGTTGCAGCCACTATTACAGTTGGTGGACTCTTATGATATGGCTGCCTTGGACTATATGGTGGAGTTAAAAACTCTATTCACTGACGGTGTGAAAAAACCTCCGTGGTGTAAGCAGCTAGAATTTGCATTAGAGCAATATGATTTTGAGAAGGCAAAAACAATAATTGTAGAGACGATAACGTCAGTGGATAGATAAAATGGATGAAAAAATTTTCAAGATTCTGGCCGTGGACGATACGCCAGAAAATTTAGATGTCATTAAAGGGTTACTTATTGACCGTTATCAGGTTCTTGGGGCTATTAATGGGGCTGTAGCCATATCGTTACCCCTTTCTCCGCTCAATCTCCTTCATTGCCTCAACCCCCTGCACGAAGTCGCGGCATCGTTGTAGCCCAATCCAGATGGTCTGCGGCC
>DUYW01000117.1 GCA_013349825.1 Gammaproteobacteria bacterium
TCCTTAGCTGAGGAAAAACCTGATTGAGCAGCTTTTCCAATTTATAGTATTTCACTGTTTTAGAAAGAGACTTTGCACTAGAGGCAGGAGTTAAGTAGTGTCACAAAAAAAGAGAGTAAACCGAAGGGAGTTCCTGGCCGAAGGGGGTAAAGCGGTTGGAGGGCTGGCATTATTGGGGGCAGCCATTGGTGGGTATGGCAAGCAGGCAGCCTCTATGCCGGCTTATGCACTTCGTCCACCAGGGGCGCTTTCTGAAGAGGACTTTCTAGGTGCCTGTGTACGTTGTGGTGTCTGTGTTAAAGATTGCCCATATGACATTCTCCACTTGGCAGAGTGGCAAGAGGAGGTCGCCTTAGGAACCCCCTACTTTATTGCTCGTGACATCCCTTGCGAGATGTGTGAAGACATCCCCTGTGTTCGCAACTGCCCAACAGGGGCGCTGAACCGAACCATGGAAGATATTGAGAAGGCAGAGATGGGTACTGCTGTGTTGGTTGATCAAGAGACCTGCCTCAATCTTTTGGGGCTGCGTTGTGATATCTGTTATCGAGTCTGCCCCGTTCTGGATGAAGCGATTACCCTGGAGCGTTTTCACAATACAAGAACAGGTTCGCATGCACTCTTTGTGCCAACGGTTCATGCGGATCAATGTACGGGGTGTGGTAAATGTGAATATGCGTGCCCACTTCCGGTAGCAGCTATCAAAGTGTTGCCAGATAAGCTGGCCAAAGGTGAGGCTGGCGCGCACTACCGCCTCGGATGGAAAGAGAAAGAGAAGGCTGGAGCCGCACTGGTCACCCCGGATATTGAACACCAATACAATCTTCCGAGTGGGTTTAGCTATGACCTGCTCGGTGACGGGCTGATTAGCCCTGAGCAGAAGGGAGGTCAGTAACCATGGCGCGTAAACCAGTTGGTGAGGCAGCTTTAGAGCATAAAGGGTGGTGGCAGAGTAACCGTTGGCTCATTTTCAGACGGATTTCACAGCTTTCCATTCTTACACTATTTCTGATGGGGCCACTGGCATCGATCTGGTGGGTTGGGGAGCTGGATAACCCTTTCTGGGTGATCAAGGGAAGCCTGGCATCAAATGTAGTATTGGAGACAGTTCCATTAACAGACCCATTTCTCTACATGCAAACACTGTTGGCGGGTCAGGCATTTGAGATGACGGCCTTGATAGGAGCGCTGATTGTGACCCTCTTCTACCTATTAGTGGGGGGACGAGCCTACTGCTCTTGGGTCTGCCCCATGAATATAGTGACAGATAGTGCGGGGTGGCTGAGGCGCAAATTTGGCTTGAAGAAAAGGTGTGAACTCTCTCCCCGTCTACGTTTTCTGATTTTGGGGTTGGTGATTGTGATGTCTGTGCTTGCAGGCAGCATGCTATGGGAACTGGTCAATCCGGTGACGCTGTTTCAACGCGGTATTCTTTATGGCATGGGAATGGGCTGGATAGTGGTTATTGCAGTTTTCCTTTATGACCTGCTCTGGAGTCGAAACGGGTGGTGTGGGCATCTCTGTCCTATGGGGGCTTTTTATAGCCTGCTGGGGCGTTTCAGTTATATTCGGATTCGGGCAGCAGAGCGAGAGGCATGTGATGATTGCATGGACTGTTTTTCAATCTGTCCGGAGCCACAAGTGATACGCCCTTCTCTAAAGGGAGAGCATGGAGTTGGTCCTGTGATTGATGAATCGCAATGTACCAACTGTGGACGCTGTATTGATATTTGTGGTCCGGAAGTGTTTCGCTTTGGGAGCAGATTTGTCAAATAGTTGATAAGTCAGTATATAATAGAGGGTATCACGCAACAGGCAGGGCAACGTAAAAGTGGTTTGCAGTGTTGCTGTGTAATTTGATTTAGCCAGGAGCTTGTCCGAGAAGGCTTCTCACTGATATTTAGGTATTCTATGGATCAACAAAAAATTGACCGTGCTCTGGAAATTGTTGGGCAAATGGGATGTGAAAAGACGCGTGAGATCATTCGTCTTCTGGATGCTGGTGAAGAGGTTCATCCGTGTGATCACTTATCCCTGGAAGAGTGCCGCCAGATGTTGGCAGAACTGAAAGAGGTGATGTCAGTCTATGGTGATGACTGTTGTCCCATACCAACAGCGCACTAATTCAAAATAACATTCATTAGAAGTGTTCTATAGATACTGCGACCAATCTTGCTTTCCCTGGCCAAACACAAAGAAGTGTGGATTTAAGAGAGAGTCTTTGGTGTTGTAACGCAGTGGTTTCATAGCCGTGTCAGTTAGCTGTCCGCCAGCCTCTTCAACCACACATTGCGCTGCTGCGGTATCCCACTCAGAAGTAGGTCCCAGTCTTGGATAGAGGTCGGCCTGTCCTTCAGCAACCAGACAAGACTTCAGTGAGCTGCCCATTGGAAAGATGCGGTGAGAACCAATCTTTTCGAGAAAACCGGTAATAATTTCACTCTGGTGGGAGCGGCTACCAGCTACCACCAGCTGCTCTTCAGAGGGAAGTCGGGTATGAATCTGCTGAGCGCCCTGTTCAGGCAGTCTTTTCCAAGCTCCTCCTTGTCGCCATGCGTAGTAGAGGATACCGTTAACAGGTACTTGAATAACGCCCAGAATCGGTTCATGGTTCTTGATCAGGGCAATATTGACAGTAAATTCACCGTTTCGCTTGATGAATTCGCGGGTGCCATCCAATGGGTCGATCAGCCAATAGGTGTGCCACTGCTGACGCTCTTCAAACGGGATTGACTCTGACTCTTCGGAGAGAATGGGGATCTCTGGTGTGAGCAGTTTCAGTCCATCAGTGATGGTGTTGTGGGCTGCCAGATCGGCATCTGTGAGAGGGGTGTGATCCTCTTTGTCGGTAATTGAGAAACCGGCTTCATATATTTCCAGAATACTTTTACCTGCCGCTTGCGCCAGGGCAACCACAGGTTCGATCAGTGTTTGTAGCTCATGACTCTTCATTTCTGTTGTCTCTCTCTTACCATAAACAGTGCTGCAATTGAACGAGCCTCAGTCATCTCCTCGTGTGCGAGCAGAGCACTTAGATCGCTCAGTTTCCAAGGGATCACCTCAATCTCTTCAGGCTCATCCCCGACCAGGCGTTTTTCATAGAGATCTTCACCGACCACAATATGGGTGGTGTGGCCCAGATAGCCAGGGGCAATAGTGACAGAATCAAGATGCGTCAACTGGTGTGCTCCATACCCTACCTCCTCCATCAACTCTCGATTGGCAGCGTCCACAATAGACTCACCACGATCAATCTTCCCCTTGGGTAGCGCCAACTCATAGCGCTCAACACCTGCAGCATATTCACGGATCAGCAGCACAGTATCTTCGTCAAGCATGGGTACAATCAATACGGCACCACGAGAGGAGCCCTTAAGTCGCTCCCATTGCGTTTCAACCCCATTCGAAAAGCGTAAATCAATCGATTCGATAGTAAAAAGCCGACTTTGTGCACAGATCTCTCTTTTTAAGATCTGTGGCAACTTTCTTTGTGGATTCACCTTGTCCATACCGGTATCCTACCGCACTATGGTCAATTGGTCACAAATCAAAACAGTTCTGCTCGATATGGATGGAACGTTGCTGGATCTTCACTTTGATACCCATTTCTGGTTAGAGCATGTGCCGATGCGCTATGCAGAGAAAAACAGCCTTTCGATAGAGGCATCGAAAAAAGAGTTGTATGGACGCTACAAAGAAGTTGAAGGAACCATTGAGTGGTACTGTATAGACCATTGGAGCCGGGAGTTGGAGCTGAATATTGTTCAGCTCAAGAAGGAGGTACACCACCTGATTGCGGTACATCCCCATGTGCGTGACTTTCTGGATGCGGTGCGTCAATCCGGGCGAAGAGCGGTGCTGGTGACCAATGCACATAGCAAGAGTCTGGATCTGAAGATGAAAAAGACTGAATTGGGAGCCTATCTGGATGCAACGCACTGTTCCCACGACTTTGGACTGCCCAAGGAGCAGCCGCAGTTTTGGGAAAAGCTGCAAGAGGCAGAGCCTTACAACCCGAAAACAACACTACTGGTAGATGACAGCTTGAGTGTACTGCGTTCGGCGCAAAGCTATGGTATTGCCCACCTGTTAGCGGTTTATCAGCCAGATACAAAAAATCCTCCCAAAGATGTGGAGGATTTTGAGGCGATTGATAACTTTAAAGAGTTGTTACCGGTTCCGCCATTTACTGAAGGGTAAGATCTACTAAGAGCGTCTTGGTCTGCGTTGACCGTCCCGATGTCCTCCGTGTGGCTTCCCGCGACGGTTGTTGTTCGAAGAGCGATTCCCCGGCCTTCCTCCACGGTCCCGTGAAGGGCGCTTTACCGGTGGCTTGAGTTCTGCCAGCATGCTGCTTGAGATACTGTCGACAGGGATCTTGTGGTCAATATACTCTTCAATCTCCGGTAGTGAGAAGGAGTACTTCTCACAAGCAAGGCTAATGGCATCACCACTGGCACCTGCACGTGCAGTACGGCCAATACGGTGTACATAATCTTCACGATCTTGCGGTAGATCATAGTTAAACACATGACTCACTTCAGGAATATGGAGTCCGCGTGCAGCCACATCGGTTGCGACCAGTACAGGGATTTTGCCTTGCTGGAAGTTCTCTAACAACTGTTGGCGCTTTTTCTGAGGCACATCGCCTGAGAGTACGGCAGAGGGGAAGCCATTACTCTCCAGAAAACTCCATACCTTGTCCGCCTCGTACTTGGTGTTGACGAAAACAATGCTGCGGTGTGGCTCCATCGACTTCATCAGGCCGACCAACAATGGAATCTTCTCTTCGTTGGCAGGGTAGTAGACGACTTCGTTCACCTTGGATGCCGTTACCTGCTCAGGTTCAATCTTGATCTGTTCCGGACTGTTCATCTGATCGTAGGCCAGCTCCATCACCCGAAATGATAGGGTAGCGGAAAAGAGCATGCTCTGGCGTTTTTCTGGCTTTGGACAGCGGTTCATCAGGTAGCGGATATCTTTAATGAATCCAAGATCAAACATCCGGTCAGCCTCATCCATGACCACCACTTCGGCGGCCTTGAGATCAAATACGTGTTGTTTGAAATAATCAATAATACGGCCGGGTGTGCCGATTAAAATGTCCAGCCCCTCCTCGATCGCTTTGCGTTGCTGGTCATAACCGGTACCACCATAGGCGAGTCCCAATTTAAGTTCTGTAAATTGCCCTAGCTCCACAGCATCACTGTGGATCTGTATCGCCAGCTCACGGGTGGGGGCAAGAATCAGCGAACGAGGCTGGTTGACTTTTTTCCAGCCGGGAGCATTGTGTTTGATCAGGCGATCCATGGTAGCGAGGAGAAAAGCAGCTGATTTGCCAGTACCTGTTTGTGCCTGACCGGCTATATCTTTGCCTTCCAGCGCTAAAGGGAGGGTTTGTGCCTGAATCGGTGTGCAGTACTCAAAACCACATGCAGCCACCCCTTTAGCCAATTCTGGGGATAAATTAAGGGAAGAGAACAGGGTTTCAGAGAGGTGAGATTGTGCGTTATTGGATTCGTTAGATTCATTCATGGATGCGAAGAATAGCAGAAACTTTGATACAACCTTAAAATTATGTATGAATAAAGGCTTGCATTGTGACAATGATTACGCTGAAATAGAGAAAAAGTGATAATGACTCTCTATATTGAAGTTATTACTGACTTGAATGAAGCGTATCAAAATAATCGAGAAGGCCATGCTTGCGTGGAATCAGGCCTGAAAACCCATACCATCTAGGAGTGCGTAAATAATGAGTGACGATATCGTCTATATCACCGATGACAGTTTTGACGATGAGGTGTTGGCTGCTGAACAGCCGGTGCTGGTTGATTTTTGGGCAGAGTGGTGTGGCCCCTGTAAAATGATAGGGCCTGTTCTGGAAGAGATTGCAGGTGAATATGCAGGGCGTGTCAAAGTAGCCAAGCTGAATATTGATGAAAACCCCAATACGCCACCTAAATTTGGAATTCGGGGCATCCCAACGTTGATGCTCTATAAAGACGGTGCCGTTGAGGCAACTAAAGTTGGTGCTGTAAATAAATCACAACTCTCCGCATTTCTTGAGGAGAATTTATAAACCTCTTGTAGAGATGGTCTGTCTACATACAGGCCATCTCTCTGTTCTGTAGTAACCCCCCACCTTTCGGCGGCCCACTTCAATTCTGAAAATCTCTGGGTGCTGATACTTTTTTCTATTTCTCTCCCCCCCATTTCCTCATGACAACATCAACACAAGAACCGTCTATTGACGAGCCTGCAGCAGAAGAGGCCAAAGCGCCAGAAACTACTCCGGCAGAAACCACCCCGGAAGAGGCTGTAAAAGCAGCGCCTCGAAAACTGACGAGACAAGCAGCCACAAAAAAGCGCGCACGGACTCATAAGCAAGAGAGTAATGGACAGGGGGCTTCGAAGAAAGAAGCTAGAAAACAAGAGGTCTCTGATCAAGGGGCTCCGAAACAGGAGTCATCCAGACAAGAAGGGGCAAGACACGAGACGCAGAGGCAGGAGGGACCCAAACGTAATCCGCAGACCATGAATCTTACTGATCTGAAGCTCAAGAGTGTTCCTGAGCTGCATGAGTTGGCGAGGACGAATGATATTAATCTTCAGAATCGTCAGCGTAAGCAGGACCTGATTTTCAATATTTTGAAAGGTTTTGCAAAACGCGGTGACCATATCATTGCCGGTGGTGTGTTGGAAGTGCTACCAGATGGCTTCGGTTTTCTGCGTTCAAGTGATGATTCTTATCTGGCCGGGCCTGATGATGTCTACGTTTCCCCAAACCAGATTCGGCGCTTTGGTGTTCGTACCGGTGACACCATGTCAGGTACGGTACGTTCACCCAAAAAGGGTGAACGTTACTTTGCACTGCATCGGGTAGACAGTATCAATGAGGAGCCTCCTGAAAAGGGAAAAAATAAGATTCTGTTTGAAAACCTGACTCCACTGCATGCCAATGAACGGCTTACAATGGAGCGGGGCAACGGAAGCACAGAAGATTTAACCGCCAGATTGATTGACCTTGCCGCTCCCATCGGTAAAGGCCAGCGTGGCTTGATCGTATCTCCGCCTAAAGCGGGAAAGACGGTCATAATCCAAAATATTGCAAAAGCCATTGAATATAACCACCCTGAGGTCTCGTTGATTGTACTGTTGATCGATGAACGCCCTGAGGAGGTGACAGAGATGCAGCGTTCTGTAAAGGGGGAGGTCGTCTCCAGTACCTTTGATGAACCGGCATCGCGCCATGTTCAAGTTGCCGAGATGGTGATCGAGAAGGCGAAGCGCATGGTAGAGCATAAAAAAGACGTGGTGATTCTGCTCGACTCAATCACCCGTCTGGCACGTGCCTACAATACAGTGGCCCCCTCATCGGGTAAGGTGTTGACCGGTGGTGTTGATGCAAACGCACTGCACCGTCCCAAACGTTTCTTCGGAGCTGCACGTAATATTGAAGAGGGCGGTAGCCTCACCATTATTGCAACCGCACTGATTGAGACCGGGTCCAGGATGGATGACGTAATCTACGAAGAGTTCAAGGGGACCGGAAATATGGAGCTTCATCTTGATCGTCGTATTGCAGAGAAGCGTGTATTCCCAGCAATCAACATTAACCGTTCTGGTACACGTCGTGAAGAGTTGCTAACGCGTGAAGATGAGATACAGAAGATTTGGCTGCTGCGTAAAGTGCTTCATCCAATGGATGAGTTGGCGGCAATGGAATTTGTACTGGAGCGGCTGCGGGCAACCAAGAGTAATGCAGATTTCTTTGAAGCAATGAGGCGGTAACCTCATTTTCCCGGACAAGCTCCTAGGAGCTTGTCCGGGAATGGAAGTTGTAACGAGAGGCTGGTTTATGATGGTGTGGTGTGTTGATTAT
>DUYW01000156.1 GCA_013349825.1 Gammaproteobacteria bacterium
TACAGTTGGTGCACTACTGGCAGCAATCTCAGGCGCTACAGACGATCACAAGGGGGAGGCCGTGGTCAATACACGCTCTCTGTTCATTTCAGCCTTCGCCGCTGAGGATTATTTAAGCAACGCCCAAAGCCTGGTACACGAGTTGCATGAGCGATCTGCCCGGTCAGCAGTTGCCCCTGCTGACTGACATCAAAAAGGCTTGAACTCGGATAAATAATGATTGATTGTGGGTACAATTGAGGGTATCTTGAAAATCGGATTGAGCGGAATCGTAAGAGTATCAACTATGTATGTGACCTTTTCGATTGACTGTCTCTCCGCCATATATTTACTTAAAACAGTAATTTAAGAGGGTGATGATAACGACCCAAGACCAAACCCATCAGCTTAACGGCGGTGGGTTTTTTGTTGTTCAGAGTATTAGTTTATAGTCTTGAGGGTATTAGGATAGGATAATGTCAAAAGAAAGTCTGCCTGTAGCTTAATGAATCGATCACACTATTCACTGCTTCTTTACCTGCTACTGCCTCTGATTGTGGTCAAGTTGCTGTGGCGTGGCATGCGTTCACCAGACTACCTGAAAAGGTGGGGAGAGCGCTTTGGCCTCTACCGAGGAGACTCTCCGAAGATCCAGGTTTGGCTGCATGCGGTTTCAGTCGGTGAGTTTATTGCTGCTGTTCCACTGATTCGTAGCCTGCTGGAAGAGATTCCGGCAGATCAACTATTGATCACAACTACGACACCGACAGGTTCTGCACGGGTAAAAGCGGAGTTTGGGGACGCTCTTCATCATGTTTACCTGCCTTATGATCTGCCGGGAGCGGTCAGGCGATTTTTACGTCACTACCAGCCGGAACTCGGTGTTGTGATGGAGACAGAGATTTGGCCCAACCTGTTTCATGCCTGTAGTCATCAGCAAACGACACTGGTTCTGGCCAATGTACGTCTGTCTCAACGATCATTGGAGGGTTATCAGCGTTGGGCAGGGCAATTGGCCGCAGAAGCGTTGCAGCAGGTGGCGTGGGCTGCTGTACAGGGGGAGCCGGACCGTCAACGCTTGATTGAGCTGGGAATAGATGTGGATAAGGTGCAGGTAACCGGAAGTATCAAATTTGATCTGACCTTACCAATTGATATCTCTCAGCATGGTGAGGCGTTACGAAGTGAACTGGGGTCTGAGCGACCGGTTTGGATCGCGGCCAGTACGCGTGAAGGTGAAGAGAGCCAGGTTCTTGATGCGCACAGGAAACTGTTGCAGAAGATACCGGACGCACTGTTGATTCTGGTGCCGCGTCACCCGGAACGCTTCAATGCGGTGGCGAAGCAGGCGAATGCTGCAAACTTGCGTATGGTGCGTAGAAGTGAGGGGAGCACATGTAATGGAGAGGTTCAGCTCTATCTGGGGGATACCATGGGGGAGATGTTGCTGCTCTATGCAGCCTCTGATGTGGCCTTCGTGGGCGGCAGTCTGGTGCCGACAGGGTCACACAATATGTTGGAGCCAGCAGCACTCGGAAAACCGGTATTGTTTGGTCCTCACCGTTATAATTTTGCCGAGATCAGCCAGTTGCTGATTGATCAAAAGGCTGCACAGGAGGTTGCCGATTCAACAGTGTTGTCACAAGCTGTGGTGAAATTGCTGCAAAACCGGGAGTTGCGACTGCAGCAAGGCGGGCAGGGGAAAGCAGTTGTTGAACAAAATCGCGGTGCACTGAAGCGGATGTCGGACAAGATTCAGACACTGCTTGCCCTTTAGAAGACGAAACTTGAACTCCTGGGTGAGATCAGGTTGGCAACTTCGGTCTCAAACAGAGATTCGGTAAGCCAACTATCAGTCTCTATGCGTGTAACCAGGGTGATGCTCTTAACGCCATCTTTTTCAACCGGAGCCAGTAGGCGACCTCCGTTCTTGACCAGTTTTTTCAGGTGGTTTGGAATGGTGGTGACGGCCCCGGTCAACAGAACAATATCGTATACGCTGCCAGGATTCCACTGCGAAGAGAGTGCATCACCGCTTTCAAGAATGTAATTACCAACCTGTGCGGCTGAGAGCCGATCTTTGGCTTGTTCGGTCAGGCTGTTGAAATAGTCGATACTGCGTACTGATCCGGCCAGTTTACAGAGTAGAGTGGTGACATAACCACTGCCGGTACCAATTTCCAGAACGGTCTCATTCTTCTGTAGCTCAAGTGCCTGCAGAACACGTGCCTCAAGACGAGGTTCCATCATCTGCTGTCCCTCTCCGATGGGCAGGGCAAGGTCCATATAGGCCAGACTCTGTTGAGCCTCTGTGACAAAGTGGTGCCGGGGTGTGTCGTTGATTGCAGACAGTACCCGTGAGTCCATCACGTCCCAGGGACGGATTTGTTGCTCAACCATATTGTAACGTGCTTGATCCAGGTTCATTTTCGTCTCCAAACTGATAACCACAAACGTCCCTATGATATAGTGCATCGATTCGAACTGCTAGTCGTACAAGCACATACCTGATCTGGGTCATACTGGCATAGGGGGGTAGGGATGGGAAGCAGAGATGGGAAGCAGAGATGGAAAGCAAAGGAAGATGTAGATGAATGCCAGACCCGAAGATGTACACGCACGAATTCACAATGCAGGTGCGGTTGCCGTAGAGCCCTTTCAACAGTCCCAAAAAATATATGTAGAGGGGAGTCGCCCTGATATCCGCGTACCGATGCGGCAGATTACCCTCACGACAGATGAGAAGGTTCATGTATACGATACCTCTGGCCCCTTCTCGGATCCGGCAATTCAGGTTGATCTGCGACAGGGGTTGGATCCTATTCGTAGCAGCTGGATTGAGGATCGTGGCGATACAGAAGTGCTGAATGGCCTGACCTCAAAGTATGGGCAGCAACGGGCGCAAGATCCAGAATTGGCCTCACTGCGCTTTTATGACTCAAGAAAGCCACGTCGTGCCCTTAGCGGCAATAATGTTAGCCAAATGCACTATGCCAAGAAGGGGATCATCACCCCGGAGATGGAGTATGTGGCGATCCGCGAGAACCAGAAGCTGGAAGATGTGCAGGATGCAGGGTTATTGAAACAGCATCCGGGCGAATCCTTTGGCGCAGCGATCCCCAAGATTATTACCCCTGAATTTGTGCGTAATGAGGTGGCGTGTGGACGTGCCATTATTCCTGCCAATATCAACCATCCCGAAGTGGAGCCGATGATTATCGGTCGTAACTTCCTCACTAAAATTAACGCTAATATTGGTAACTCTGCCCTGGGTTCTTCGATTGAAGAAGAGGTAGAGAAGATGGCATGGTCGATCCGCTGGGGGGGAGATACAGTGATGGACCTCTCCACCGGAAAGAATATTCACGAGACCCGTGAGTGGATCGTGCGTAACTCCCCGGTACCGATTGGTACGGTGCCGATCTATCAGGCCCTGGAGAAGGTAGACGGCATTGCCGAAGACCTCAACTGGGAGGTGATGCGTGATACCCTGATTGAACAGGCAGAGCAGGGGGTGGATTACTTCACCATCCATGCGGGGCTGTTGTTGCGTCATGTGCCAATGACTGCTGAACGTGTGACCGGAATCGTCTCCCGCGGTGGATCGATTATGGCGAAATGGTGTTTGGCGCACCATCAAGAGAGTTTCCTCTATACCCATTTTGAGGAGATCTGCGAGATCATGAAGGCCTACGATGTCTCTTTCTCTCTGGGAGATGGCTTGCGTCCCGGATCACTGGCAGATGCCAATGATGCTGCACAGTTCGGTGAACTGGAGGTATTGGGTGAGCTGACCAAAATAGCGTGGGAGCACGATGTGCAGACCATTATCGAAGGTCCTGGTCATGTGCCGATGCAGTTAATTAAAGAGAATATGGATAAACAGCTTAAGGAGTGTGGAGAAGCGCCGTTCTACACCCTCGGCCCACTGGTGACCGATATCTCTCCGGGTTATGACCACCTGAGCTCCGCCATTGGTGCAGCGATGATTGGCTGGTACGGAACTGCAATGCTCTGTTATGTCACCCCGAAGGAGCATCTGGGGCTGCCGGATAAAGAGGATGTGCGTGAGGGAATCGTTGCTTATAAGATTGCGGCCCATGCAGCCGATATCGCCAAAGGGCATCCCGGCTCACAAGTACGTGATAACGCAATGAGTAAAGCCCGCTTTGAGTTCCGCTGGCATGATCAATTTGCCTTGGCGCTTGACCCTGAACGTGCGTTGGAGTTCCATGATGCAACACTGCCCAAAGAGTCCGCCAAAGTGGCTCACTTCTGCTCGATGTGTGGTCCTAAATTCTGCTCGATGAAGATCAGTCAGGAGGTGCGGGAGTATGCCGAAAACCTGAAAGGGATGGAGGAGAAGTCGAAAGAGTTTACTGAAGGCGGTGGGGAGATCTACCGTAAATTGTAGTTAGCCATCTTCCCGAAGCCAGTGTCCCGATTTTCCACCCTTCTTCTCCATTAAACGCACACCTCCCATCTCCATACCGCGATCCACCGCCTTGCACATGTCGTAAATGGTGAGTAGTGCAATCTGTGTTGCAGTCAATGCCTCCATCTCTACTCCGGTCTGTCCGCGGGTCTCAACGGTGGCTTGACAGTAAACTACGCTGTTTTCAGGTTGAGGGGTCAGTTCAATCTCTACATGGGTTAGCGCCAATGGATGGCAGAGTGGAATCAGATCTGCAGTCTTCTTTGCGGCCATGATGCCAGACACCCGGGCAATTCCCAGTACATCGCCCTTCTTGTGGTCGCCCTGCATGATCTTCTCCAGAGTGGAGGGGAGCATGGTGATGTGGCCTTCAGTGACGGCTACTCGCAAGGTGACATCTTTTGTACCGACATCGACCATATGGGCTTCGCCGGAGGCGTTAAAGTGGGTGAGTTCNCTCATGATTTCATTCNCTGTACTCATTTCTGTATTAATTCGATCTGTTCATCATTTTACAAAAGTGAGAGACTAACACTGTTTGCACAAATATATGAGAGAAGCAGAATGATTCAAGTCCGTTTTTTTGCCAGTCTACGAGAAGAGATGGGGCGAGAGGGTGCTGAGCTAGAGGCAGTCGAGGCCTCTACGATTGGTGAGGTGTGGGAGAAGGTAGCTGCTGGAAAAGAGCGTCCGGCTAATCTGTTAATGGCAAAAAATATGGACTACTCCGGCCCGGATACCCCGGTCTGTGATGGTGATGAGGTTGCCTTCTTTCCTCCGGTTACAGGAGGGTAAGCCATGAAAATAAAGATTATGGAGTCCCCTTTTAACCCCTGGGATGAAATGCAGCGCTACGAAAAAGAGGTGCTGGATCCGCTCTATGCAGGGCAGTATGGGGCGGCTACTGTCTTCTCTGGCACGATGAGAGACTTCAATGAGGGAGATGGAGTTACCGGGATGTTGCTGGAGCACTATCCGGGGATGACAGATCAGTATCTTGGGAAAATTTCACAAGAGGCGGCTGAGCAGTGGGATCTGTTGGATACCCTGATTGTGCATCGAGTCGGGTTGATGATGCCTAATGATCCGATTGTTCTGGTGGCGGCCTGGTCGGCGCATCGAGGTGTGGCTTTTGAAGCTGCGCGTTATCTGATTGAAGAGCTTAAATCACGCGCCCCTTTTTGGAAAAAAGAGCAGTTATTGGAGGGGGAACGCTGGGTTGCGAACAACACCCCAGCGTAGCTATTTATTGCCATATAATCAACCTAACTATTGAATTATTGATTTCTGCAGGTTTCTGATTTGCAGTAAAAATCTCCGTTATATACATTTTATCCACAGTTTTATAACACTACATGTTGTGTTGAGTAGTGGATCTCTTGCACAAGATATTGCGTTTTTTCTCCAAATGAGAGCGATTTTCGCTTTCTATTCCCCCGCTTTTTGACTATAGTGTCGCGCAAGCTTCGGCTCGGATGTGGACTGAGAAATATGATTTTTTGCTGTAATAATCAGGCTCAGTCAAATCGGTATTTCTCTATCGCTATAGAGAATAATTTCAAGGAAGAATACAAGGAGAGTGAAATGGCTGATCTGTTTTCAGGTGAGTGGATGAATGGTTTTATGAATGAGTGGAATAATGAGTCTGATTTAACTAAAGCGTTGGGTGAAATCGGCTTTAGTTCAGTTATTGCCTACGGCATTCAGGGGGAAGATCAACCACGTGGCGTGATTTCAATCGAAGAGGGTAAAGCGGTCTCTGCAGGAGCCTACAACGGCGAAGAGATGAACTGGGACCTGCGTTGTTCAGCAGATCATTGGGCAAAGTGGGTCAAGAAGGCACCTGGCATGATGGGTTTGGGTACAGCCTATACCACAGGCAAACTGAAGTTTGCAGTCGGTGATTATGGCGCAATGATCAAAAACCCTAAAATGGCAGGTCCATTTATTAAAACATTCTCTGTGATGGGTAGAGTGTAATTTATTGATTTTACTTCCTCTTCTTCAGGAATTGTCTATTTCTGTAGAAGAGGCAGCAAGGCTGTATATCTCGCACGTACGAATCTCAATCAGCCATAAGTATGTAGAAAAGGTAAAGAGAAACAAATAATGATGCTATCCAAAAATGTTACTTCCATGGTCGCCGCTCTGGCAGTGGGCTTCTATGTCTTTGCAGCAGATGAAGTTCCTCAGATAGAAGGGGACTCTCCCTCTTCCGGTCTGGTTGGAAAGGTAATCACCGTAGGTTCAGCAAGAACCGGTATCAGTGTAACGCTTGGAGGCACCATTATTCCTTACAAGATGGTGACACTGAATGCGGAGCTTCCCGGTAGTATCAAGATCATCTCAGGTAAAGAGGGGGACCGTTTCGATGAGGGAGAGGTTCTGGTCCATATTGATGATGATACCCTGCTGGCAAAGCGCCAGGAGATTGAAGCGCAAATGAGGATTGCTGAAGCTGCGCTACGTAATGCAGATGTGCAGTACAACAAAACCATTGTGGCCCCCAATTATCAGGGAGATGCGATGATGGGAGGGTTGCCGAGCATGATGACCATGTTCACAGACCCGATGCGTTCCTCTGGTTTTGGACGAGGAGACCCTGACTTCGAGCGCTATTCTGATATCTATTCTCAACAGACTCAGGTGGAGTCTGCGCAAGCCTCTGTTATTCAGGCAGATGCACAGTTGAAACAGCTTGATGCGCAGATCCGTAATGCAAAATCGATTGCCCCATTTTCTGGAATCATCATGAAGAAGATGGCAGAGACCGGCGATACAGTACAGCCTGGTCAGCCTCTGGTGGAGTTTGCGGATGTATCACGTCTTCAGTTACTGGTTGATGTTCCGGCACGTCTGGTGACGGGTCTGAAAGAGGGGATGGTGATGCCAGCGAAATTGGATGTGGGCGGTGTACGTCTCGAAGTTCGCGTCGCACAGATCTATCCTGGTGCTGATATGAGGCGTCACAGCGTCAAGGTGAAGTTTGACCTGCCCAAGGGCAGTCCTGCAGCGCCGGGAATGTATTCAGAGATCATGATCCCTGACATGCAGGCACCGGTCTCCAGTTACCCTGTGGTACCAACCTCTTCCCTGTTGTGGAGAGGTACCTTACCAGCGGTCTTTATTCTGGGGGATGGTGGTGAGCCGGAGTTACGTGTTGTCCGTGTGGGGGAGCTGGTGGATAACAAACATGTCACGATTCTTTCAGGGCTGGTAGTGGGAGAGCAGCTATTGGTGAACCCCTCGGCAGCCGGGTGGAGTTCAGGTGAAGGCAATCAGCGCTTTTAGAGACCGTATCGATGAGTAACCAGCAAGAAGATATCAAACAGGATATCAAA
>DUYW01000264.1 GCA_013349825.1 Gammaproteobacteria bacterium
AGGCAATTACTCACCCACTGCTCCGCAGTACTACTGGGGTGTATGAGCAATTCCCCAGACGGGACTTTAACCCGCTAGATTGTTTGCCGGTATCGGCGTGCGAACTGACCCTGAACCGGGGCGTTTTGCTGACCCCGTGTTTTGATTAAACGGGATTTCTCAAAATCACCGTTTGGGCCAAACAGCCTGCTAAACATCCTCCATTTCAGCAATGAGATCACTAACTAGATCCATCAGTCCATCTAGTTTCTTATAATCAATCTTGTCACAAACCTCTTTGCCCAATTCAGTCAATCCAGGATATCCATAACTGCTACCTGTCCCCTTAACTGCATGGGCAATAGAGCGTATCTTCGCCCAATCTTCTGTCTGATGCGCTTGTTTGATCTCTTCAACCTGACGCTCAATATTGGTTCTAAAAACCTGCATTAGTTCATCACTTAACCCGACCTCTTCTTCCTCCACATCAAGTGGCTCTCCCTCTTCCAGATACTGCATTAACACACGCTGCAGCTTCTGACGATCAATCGGTTTTGCCAAGAAACCATTGACACCGGCCTCCTCAAAGGCATCTCTGTGCACCTGCATCACATTGGCAGTCAAGGCGATGATAGGGGTATCACAGCCAATTTTCCTCAGCATCATTGTCGCTTCAATCCCATCCATCACCGGCATCTGCATATCCATCAAGACCATGTCGAATGAATCATCGGCTGCAGCACTGACCGCCTTCTCACCATTCTCAACCACCATGACATCAATCCCTACAGAGCTGAGGAAATATCTCGCAAGCTCTTGCATCGAGGGGGTATCCTCTGCGACCAACACCTTTCCATGAAAGCTTTTACGAGCCATGGATTGTGCTTCACCCTGATCAACCGCTTCCGCAAGGAGTTCACTCTCTACGTAGGGCAGTGTCAGCGTAAAGGTGGAGCCTACACCCTCTTCACTCTCTGCGTGAAGTGTTCCCTTCATCAATTCCGTCAGGTTATAGGAGATATAGAGCCCCAGACCACTCCCCCCAAAGTTGCGAGATGTGGAGCTATCGGCTTGTTCAAAACGTTCAAAGATACGCTCCAACACCTCCTTAGACATCCCGACTCCGGTATCAGCAACCTTGATTATGAGCAATTCACCTGCCTGTTCTACAGAGAGCGTAACCTTGCCCTCTTGTGGTGTAAATTTGATCCCATTGCTAATGAGGTTGAGTAATACCTGCTGTACGCGCAGTACATCTCCAATCAATTGATGGGTAAAAGCCTCCTGCTGATGTACTTCCAGCATAACTCTTGCCTCCTGAGAACGCACTTCAAACATATGAAGAATTTCGGCAACTATTTGATCAAAGTGATAGGGGTGCTCTTCAATCATAAATTTACCGGACTCAATCTTGGATAGATCCAGAATATCGTTCACCAGTGCCAGCTGCGTTCTCCCAGCAGACTCAATCGCCCGGTTCAACTTTTCTATCTCAGGGTCCTGGTTGCGCTCCGCAATAATCTCGCAGTTACCAATAATAGAGCTGAGTGGTGTACGCAATTCATGACTCATCGAGGCGAGGAACTCATCTTTACTTCGATTGGCTTCTTGCTGTTGATCATGGCTGCTTTTTAGGCGGTTCTGCGTATTCAGCAATGCCTTCATCAACAGGCTGATCTCTCCCTGTTTTTCAGATATCCTGATATTTTGGTTAAAGTCTCCCTCTCCTAGGCGCTGTAGTATCTCCACTGCACTGTGTAGCCTAGTTACCCATATTCGAGCACTCAACAGTGTAACCACTATCACTAATAGCATAGTAGCAATCACCAGTATGCCTGACCAAAATAGGTTTCCCTTATAGTCAGCAATTTGCTGATCCTGTTTCTCAAGAACGAGCTGATGCAAGCCTATTGCAAACTCAGAGATCAGATCAATCGGTTCTGATGCTTCTACAAAAAACTCTATGGAAGATATGGTCGATGTTTGTGCCTCTACCATTTCCCAATCGATCATGTCGAATACCTCTTGCATTTCGACCACAATCTCATAGAACAGAGATAAGTTTCGCTTATCAACCAACAGCCGCATCTTATCTACAGTATCACGTAAGTGAATGAATCGATTTCGTGCAAGCCAAGTATACTGTTTCAATTTATCTAAAGCAGGAGTTGAGTAATCATCATCAATCTGCCCCTCTGAACCTGTTTTGGCTTGAGCAAGATAGCCTGCTCCTGCCCCTCTAATTTGAGCAAGACTTTCTCTCAGTAGAGGAATATCATCCGTCAGTATTCTGGTGAGGTCAGTTTGATTTGAAACAAGGTGCATCAGTATGTTATTCAGGTATGTATTGATATCACTCATAGTAGAAAAGTTGTTTTCTGTACCAGCAATACTGAGCCACAGAGCCTCAACACGATCAAGATCTGTCTGTAGCTTATCCTGAGACCGGTAGTCCTTTGAAATATTTTCTATCAACTTTTTCAGTTGGTTTATATTCGCGCTAATCAGCGAAGCTTCTTCTAAGAGAAAACCATCAGAAAGCCGAGAGTTCTTATTAATTTGACTCAACCCCCGGTAGCGGCTTGTCTGGTCAAGCAAATCAAACAACTTCGGTGCTAATTGAAGTGCCTTCTGTTGATCTTCCAGATGAGTTATTGCAGTCTGTTTCTCTAAAACAATTTGCAGAAAAAACAGGGCCATAGGTAACAGCAGGATTAAGCCTGACAGCAACACAGATCGGGCCACCCCTCCTTTGAGCAGGATAGATATTTTGTTATTCAAACTCTTTCACTTCTGCATTCAACCACACAAACAGTGTCAAATAATTTACCCCTATCACACTTGTCCTCCTTTATTTCCCATTCACTGTTATACAAGTTAAATCCATTACAATAACACGGATAATTTAGCCTACCCCAATTAACAAAACAAAATCAATACGTTAACATTATGATTTAATTGCTTTTTTCCTCAACCCCAAACACAGCACAACTATAACGAGCCCACACCATTATGAATATTCCAGGAAAACTCAAATTACTTTGAATCATCGCAACAGGTCACAACGTTCTGCCCTCTCTACCATAACTTTGATTCCGTATAACTCAGGATAGCTTCTGAGGCTGGTTTGGCCGCACTGCCGCCAGCAGCTATCCGGCAGAGAACGGAAGCTCCATGCACTTTGCTGCCTTTTGGCATTGGAGGCTCCAGTGATTACATACACTCGAAAACAAAAATTTTTCCTTACGATCTTCTTAGATTTGCTCTAACTCCCTAATCAATGCTGTAGCCATTTCAGGGACTGACTCTATCTGCTGTTCATCAATCAGGTTCTGTAGATCACTGGCTAGCTTTGAGATGTGTGGAAAACCAAAGGATGCTGCAGTCCCTTTAAGAGTATAGGAAACCTCTCTCACTTGCTCCCAATCTTCTACACCAACCCCCTGTTTGAGCTGCTGAAGATATTTGGAGGCACTCTCTTTAAAGATGGAAATGAGTTCATCATCGACCTCTTCATCTACTTTAGATTGCCCCCTTATCTGATGGCCTATTGGAAATACCACTTCCTCATTTTGAATTAAATAGGATTTAAACTCCATATCATCCATTAAGATGTGGTGTTTCCACCAGACGATCATAAGACGGGTTATTTCTACAATAGAGTGAACATTCCTATCCTGTTGAAATAGCCTTGAAAGCTGATCCATGTAGTGACGATGGGACTCTATATGTGCTTCTAATTCAGGATATTTAACCGAGCGCAACAGTGCCTCCTCATCCTTTATATGAGTGCTTACCACTTGCTCTATCTTCGACAGGAGTCTCAATGCTCTGGTATGTGATGCTTGTGTCTTCTTACCATAACAGTATGTGACCAGTTGATTAATACCACCAACAATCTGTTGATGCTGCTCATCAAGCAGTTGATTACCTACGGAGTATCTCTCATCCCATTCAATGATTTGAATCATATCATCAATGGTGACATCTGCTGTCGATAGGTAATCACCAAGTACTGCTATTAGCTCATCTTTATCAATGGGCTTAGCCAAAAAACCACTGCATCCGGCGGCTTCAAATTGATCACGATGTTTGGCCATTACGTTGGCGGTCAATGCGACTATCGGCGTGAGATTCCCTGACTCTGTTATCCGTTTGGTTGCCTCTATCCCATCCATTACTGGCATCTGCATATCCATCAGGATGAGATTAAATGACCCTGTCTGAGCTGCCTTAACCGCCTCTGCACCATCCATTACAGTAATCACGGTAATCCCCATATTTTCAAGGATACGTTGCTCTAGCAGTAGTAGCTCGGGGGTATCTTCTGCAATCAGTACATGGCCTGTAAACTGTCCGTTTTTACCAGCAAGGTGGCGCGCACTCCGGTCTCTCTCTTTAGCCAGCACATCACTGCGACGATAAGGGAGTGACAGGGTAAAGGTGGAGCCTTCTCCCTGTTGACTGGTCGCCCGCATGGTGCCTCCCATCAGCTGTGCAAGATTCATTGAGATGTAGAGGCCGAGACCAATTCCTCCAAAGCGTCTTGAGATTGAGCTGTCTGCTTGTTCAAATCGCTTGAAGAGGCGTTGCTGCTCCTCTTTGCTCATTCCAATACCGGTGTCCTTCACTTGAAAGTGGAGCTGTTGATCCTCAACCCATGTGATTAGAGTGATCTTCCCCCGCTCAGTGAACTTGATAGAATTGCTTAATAAATTAATGAGGATTTGACTGATACGTTGGCTATCGCCAATTAATTTGTGGCTCTCTCGATTTTGTTGCTCAATGCTCAGAGTGAGACCAGCATCTTGAGCACGAATGGATACCATTTTTTCTACACTATTTAGCAGCTCAGAAAAATTGTAGAGGGCATCATCGATGGTAAATTTGCCGGACTCAATCTTGGACATATCAAGGATATCATTTACCAAGGCCAGCTGTGAACGACCCGCCGTCTCTATGCCTCGGACAACCTCTTTAAGATCAGGAATAACTAGCTTTTCTGATAGGTATTCACTGTTTCCAATAATTGAGGTTAATGGAGTCCGCAGCTCATGACTCATTGATGCGAGAAATTCATCCTTAGCCTCACTTGCCTTGTGGGCACGCTGTTCTGATTGAGATAGGTTCTCTATTTTCAACCGTAGTGTTGAGGCCATCTCATTGAGTGAAGAAAATAGATTTGAGAACTCTTCAAAACGCTGATTGTTTACGACCTCACTATAGTTTCCATGCTGTATCTGAGATGCAAATCGGATGGTATCATTCAGTGGGCGACTGAATTGTCTACTGAGAAAGATTAAGCCCGAAATAGTGATCAACAAAGCAACCAAACTGAACAAAAAGAAATAGTATCGATCTTTTCTATTCTGGTTCAGCATCTCCTCTTTTTCTTCCTCTTGATGGTGCAAGAATGCTCTCAGTAACTCAGCATACCTGCCTTGAGAGAGCTGGAATTCCTGCACAAATTGAGTCTCAAGTTGCTGCACATCAGAGTGGGTGAGCGTCTTATCACTGAGCAGTGAATGAGATATTTTTTCAGACTTACTCACTGTTGAACTTAATGAGTCAATGTACTTTAGTAGCCTTTGATATTCATCTCGATGATTAGTATGGCTTTGAAGGGGAGCTTGGATCTCATTATGGATCACTTTAGAAAATGCAGAGAGTCTCTCGCTGATCTCTCTGTATGGTTGCATCAAATCAACCCTCTCAGTATTGCTGTTCTTTTTCAGGACGGAGCTAATCTTCATTACTGTAACTATATGATAACTAAAGCTCTTGCCCAGAGTGCTCAAGGAGAAGTCATTCTTTTGATTCAGGTAGTTATTAATTTCATTCGATAATCTTATGACCTCCGACAGGAACTGTAAGCGCTCTGTATAGGGGGCGTTTTTATACTGATACAGCTGCTTCATCTGTACAGCCAATGCTTCGACTGGTTGACTCACCTGTACAGGAATCAGAGGATCGTGCTCAAGTGAGTATTGAAGATCATTGGCAATACGATTGATATGGTTATATTGCTGCCTGGGTAACAATATATTAAATCTCATATTCATATCAGAGAGTAGTAACAAGGACTTTATCTCATACAGCTGAATTAATGTAGGCTGATGACCTTCAACAAGCATATTAAAGTACTCTTCTGACTTCTTTGCGTTGCTATATGCAAGGGCTGCCAACGAAAATACCACGATGAGAAGAAGGAATGCTCCAATAGTTTGTGGTACTCGAATGCTAATGGGTTGATTCATTATGTGGTGCCTTGTCGAATCGAGGTTGGATTTACCAAGACAGGAATTTAATTACATCCTGTCTTATATCCTCTATTACTTCCTCATCAACCATAAGCTCATCTAGTGACGCCTCGAATGCTGATATGCCTTCATTCTGAACTTTAAGCTCAGGATGGAGGGTTGTGCCAACAAAAAAATTACAAGTCTTTAGCATTGCGTTGAGTGCCCTCTCTTTTGCTATATCAGCATTGTCTCTATCGCAGTGAAGCACATGACTGTTTGCGATCACATTGCACACATGATCAGGAATATTCCAGTCTTTAGCTAAAACATAACTAAGAGCTACATGAGTAGTCTTAAACATTTTACGATCTATCTCTAGAATTTTCGTTATCGCTGAATGCGCATGTTGAAATACTTCAGGGTAGCGTGGGTGTATTTTTTCACAGACCAGTGCTCCGGCATCCTGAAAGAGTCCTGCGATAAAAGCATCATCAGCTCTTATGCCGTCTACTGAATGAGACAGGCTCTCATTAGCTTGTGCGCAGGCGTTTGCTCTATCCCAAAAATCACTTTGAAAGTCCGTATCAGGGGCGAATGTGTTGCGTAAGGCCGCAGCGAGCACTGTATTTTTAATGACGTTCAATCCTAATGCTACAGTAGCTTGTCGTATTGAAGTGATTTTGTGCTGAAGTCCAAATTGAGCTGAGTTAACTATCTTCAGCACGGTTCCAGAAAGGTTGATATCGGTAGAAATGACCTCCGCAACCTTGTCTACATCAATCTCTTCTTTCTGGAGTTCCGACTGGAGTTGCGTCAATGATTCAGGAACTCTCGGAAGATTTATTGATTTGATGAGAGCTTTAGCTGTTTGAATATCAGATTGTGGTATTGAAAATGTCATAGTTTGAGTGGGTGCCTAAAGTATACCTTTGAATTTCATGTCTTCAATCAAGATGTGGTTAGTCCACCACTCTGTTATATCGATGAGAATCATCTCTAATGAGATGTTGTCGTCAAGTATCACCTCATTAGCCATATCACAGTATGACCCATGCGCTTCTCTCTGCTCATCCAGTAACGCTGATCCGGCATCTGACAGCATCATCTCTTCAACGGTGAAATGGCGACTGAATAATTCTCTTAATTTTTCTAAATCCTGAAGGGCATCACGCTTTGATGCGCCGCGTTTCCACAGGGTAACAATCTCGTTGACCTTCGTTACGATTGATTTGTGCTGTTCATCTAGCACCCAGTTTCCAATAAGAAATTGATGATCACTCCATACGATAGATTTCATTAGTCCTCCCGAATATCCCCTGCAATAAAATTATATAATGATAGTTGCAATTACAAGTTGATGTATGTCAATTCTACATAGTGTTGGCTGCTGTTTAATTTCCATAAAAAAGTAACTTCTCAATAACCCCATGCAGTTACGCTTTCAGCAGGCAGACTTTTCCACTCAGCAAATCTGGTAGATAGGGGATCCTGTTTTCAGCAGATGTTCG